>NZ_LNDC01000140.1 GCF_001870905.1 Geitlerinema sp. PCC 9228 | reverse complement strand
CGATCGCGCGTAGCAGCTTCTCCATGGTACAATTACGAACAATACAATAGTCAAGCCAAACTAACTAATTTTGTAGGGTGGGCATTGCCCACCCTACTAGCGCTTCGCCCTTATCTATCGTGTAAATGGTGTTGGCATTGCGAATCGTAGACAACCGGTGAGCGATCGCGCGTAGCAGCTTCTCTCCATGGTACAATTACGAACAATACAATAGTCAAGCCAAACTAACTAATTTTGTAGGGTGGGCAATGCCCACCCTACTAGCGCTAAATTTTTTCTAAGGACAAACAACCTCGTCATTTTGGACAACATTATCCATGGCTAATTTAGAAGACAAATTGGAACTGTTTTGCAACGAACAAATCTCCATCGATATTGCCTGCGTGTCTTTATCGAGATAAATAATACCAGCGAAATTCTTGATTTCCTTAGGAGTTTTCGCTAGAGCCGTAGTAACGGTAAAATAATCTTGGGCTTTTTGAATTTTATATTGGTAATTTTCCGTACTGTTGGGAACGCCAATGGATAAATCATCCAAACTAGATGCAAATTGCACGTTCTCCAAACGATATGCTTGCTGGGCGCGATTGATGGCACCAAGTTGGTTTTTCGCTTCGGTTTCTAGTGCCCTTGTTTGTTGTCTTTGAAATTCTCTTTGAAATGCAGTTCTTTCTGACTGTTGTTCCACTTGTTGTTCTAACTGTTCCACTCGTTTCTCTAGCTGGGCTACTCGTTTTTCTAATTGATTTTGGCTCGTTTGAGTGGTATTGGTTGTATTTGCAGCATTCTCCGTTTGATTTACCCGTTCGTCATTTTCTTGAGAACAACCAAGAAGAATTAAATTCAGCACGATGAAGAAAGTAAATGAGAAAATAGATTTCATAATTCGTACCAAACAGCGTTTCACAATAATTGTCAATTTTTTCAGATTTTTCAGAGAGAAAATAGTCTAATTTTCGGGCAATATGAAAGTACTTTCCTTGGAACTATCAGAATAATTGCTTTGCTGTCAATATAGCCATAAACCTATCCTTCCACCTCTTCTGCCAAACCCGTTTGCACCTGCCACAAACCGGCATAAATCCCATTAAATTGTAACAACTCCTCGTGAGTGCCTTGTTCCACAACTTCACCCTTATCCATTACATAAATGGTATTGGCATTGCGAATTGTAGACAACCGGTGAGCGATCGCGATAATCGTACGATCGCGGGTAATTCGTTCCAACGACCGGGCAATCGCTGCTTCCGTCTCGTTATCCACCGCCGACGTTGCCTCATCCAAAATCAACACCGGTGGATTTTTCAACAAAGCCCGCGCGATCGCTAAACGCTGCCGCTGACCGCCAGAAAGCTTTTGCCCCCGTTCTCCCACTATCGTATCGTAGCCTTGGGGCAACTGCTGAATAAACTCGTGTGCCTCTGCTAGCGTCGCCGCCGAAGCAATTTCCTCGCGCGTTGCGTCAAATTTCCCGTAAGCAATATTTTCCGCTACCGTACCGTGAAACAGAAACACATCCTGACTCACCAAACCAATTGCCCCGCGCAAATCCTCCAATTGAATTTCGCGTATATCGATACCATCTAGCGCAATCTTGCCCGCCTCAATTTCGTACAGCCGCAGCAGCAATTTCGTGAGCGTACTTTTGCCCGAACCCGTGGCACCGACAATCCCCACCGTGTGACCGGCAGGAATTTGCAAAGATAGATTCCGAATCACCGGATAATCGGGGCTGTAGGCAAACGTGACGTTGTCAAACAATACATCTCCCTTTACTTGGGATACCGGCAGCGGCTTGTCTCCCGTGCGAACGTGGATGGGGGTATTCAGCAAATCCATCACCCGATTGGTGGATGCCATAGCGCGTTGGTATTGGTCTAAAGTCTGCCCCAAGCGCGTCAGCGGCCACAATAAGCGTTGGGTAAGGAAAATCATGGTACTGTAGGCACCAACCGCCAAACTGCCAGCAATAACCAAGCGACCGCCGTACAGCAAAATACAGGTAAACCCAATCAAAATTAGCATCCGAATCAGCGGTACAAAGGCAGAACTCAACGCGATCGCGCGGGCATTGCTTTTTTGATAGTCGCTACTCAACCGTTCGATGCGACGCAGTTCGTAGCTTTCTGCTGTAAAGCTTTTAATCGTCACCATCCCCGATAAATTATTTGCCAACTGGCTGTTGAGGTCGCTCACTTTTTGCCGTACTTGGGCGTATCGCGGTGCCAGCCAGCGTTGAAACTGCACCGAACCCCAGAAAATAAACGGCATGGGCAAAACCGCCATCCAAGCCACATCCGGGGTGATAATAAAAAATGCTCCTCCAATCGCGATCGCGGTTGTGGTCACTTGCAAAATTTCATTGGCACCAATATCTAAAAATCGCTCTAGTTGGTTAATATCATCGTTGAGAATCGCCATCAAACGACCGCTGCTGGTCTCCTCTAAATAAGAAATATCCATATCTTGCAAGTGACCGTAAGCATCCAAACGCAAATTGTGCTGTATTTTTTGCGCTAAATTGCGCCAGTTGGTATTGTAAGCATATTCAAATGCCGACTCCAACCCCCAAACAATCACCGTCAAAATCGCCAAAACCGCCAATTGCCCGTTGATGTTGGTAATGCCAAAACCGGCAATCAGCGATTCTTCCCGTTTCACCACCACATCCACAGCCGTGCCAATCAAAGCGGGAGGTGCTAGGTCGAATAGTTTGTTCAAAACCGAATAGACGCTGGCACGAATAATTTGACCGCGATAGGAACGACCGTAGGAAATCAGACGTTTGAGGGGATGTTGCTGGCGACGAGACAATTTAGGCTTCCTCCTGCCAAATACCGGCAAAAATACTTCTGGCGGCTAAATCGATGCGATGGATGTCTTCTTTTAGCAGCGGCGGCCATTGAACCCCTACTTGCTGACCGCGTGCGAACAACTGCTGGCTTTCAATAGCGAGTAAATAAATTGCATAAGTTAAATGTCGGTCGATGTAGTCGGGATACTCCTGTTTTTGTAGTTCTTCAAAGACTACCTTCAAAGCCAGCAAGATAGAAGTCATTTGACCGGGAATCGGTTGCTGCTGGCGCTTCAGCAGCATCAGAAACGCATCGGGGTTGCGTTGGCTGAGCAAGGCTGTTCCTTGGTCGATGAGAAATTGTCTGGCTGTGGGATAGTCCATATGAGTTTTTTAGCTGCAAGCGTGGTTGGCGATCGCGTTTTGCGGTCCGACTAGAGAAATATAGGGCTGTTGCAAGTATTTTTGGGCAACATCTTGGGCTTGTTTGGGGGTAACATTTGCGATCGCTTCTGGGAAATACGCATCGAAATCCACACCCAATCCCAAAATTTCGTACCAACCGTAGATTTGCGCCAGTTGCCCGTTGGTTTGCTTGCCCAGGGCGTATTGCCCCAACAGCTTGTTTTTGGCGGTTTGTAGGGTTTCCTCGCTCAACGTGCGATCGCCCAAACGTTCGATTTCCGATCGCATTTGCTGCAGGGCGGTATCGGTATTTTCCGGTGCCGTACCCATGTAAGCCACAAAATGGGAAGGATCGAGGCGCGTGGGATAAAAAGCAGAAATATCGTAAGCCAACCCCTGTCGTTCCCGCAACTCCACAAACAAACGGCTGGATAAACCGTTGCCTAAATAAGTATTTAATAGTTTCAAAACCGGATAATCCGGGGAAGGCGTATCGCCATCCTCTAAATTGCGGACAGCACTGGTGAGATATCCCAGCATCAAAATGGTTTGTTGGGTATCTTGAGCCAGAGTTTGGACGCTGGGCTGGGCAATGGGTTGGGAAAAAGCTGGTTTGGGTAATGGGGTTTGGGGGGCTTGCCAATCGCCAAAGAACTTTTCTACCAGTGCCACAGCATCATCCGGCGTAATGCGCCCTGCCAAGCTAATTACCAAATTATCGGGGCGGAAATATTGTTGGTGGTAAGCTTTGATATCCTCGCGGGTGAGATGGGCAACGGTTTCTTCCAAGCCCAAACTGGAAAAAGCATAAGGATGGTCGGGATACATAGCTTGGCGGAGGTTGTCAAAAGCCACCGCCATGGGTTGTTCTTGTTGGGAACGGATAGCGGAGAGGGCGAGTTTCTTCTCTAATTCTACTTCTGATTCTGGGAAAGTGGGCGATCGCAGCAAACTAGCTACCAATTCCAGGATTTCCGGAAAATCGCTGGAAACGGTTTTCATGGTGGTCAGGAAATAATCGTTGGCGGCATCCGCCCCAATGCCAGCCCCAATGGATTCCACCCGTTCGGCAATTTCCAAAGAAGAGAGTTCTTCGGTGCCTTTGGTAATGGTAGCAGCTAGCAAATGGGGCAATCCAGCTTGCGATCGCGGTACCCAACGCCCGCCAGCTTGCAAAAACAAGCGACCGGAAATAATATCGGCAGCGGGATTTTCAACAACAATAACAACAATGCCATTGGGGAGTACGGTGCGGTGAACGTTGCGGTTTTGTAAGGTAGAATTCATAAAATTGTCGTGAGTGGCTGTTGACCGTTTTTTGTAGAATGCTTCTTCTCAATTTATTCTTCCCAAACCGTAGTCGGTTTCAGCACAGCAACCGCGTAGCCAGAACAGGATAAATAGTCAATGGCAATTCTTTGTAACTCTGCCGGGGTAAACGATTGAATTTGTTCGGGATATGCGATCGCTTGTTCGGCTGTGGTAATGGTTTGGTAATATCCATACAATCCTGCCAGTTGGCTGGGGGTTTCCGTAGAAAAAGCATAATCGTTGCACAACAGGCGTTTTGCCCTTGCCAATTCTATCGGAGTTACCCCCCAAAATTGGATCTGTTCGATACAACGACAGATTTCTTTTTCCACAATTTCTAAATTTTCCGGATCCAGCCAAGCATGAATGGTCAGCAAACTCGATTCCTTTTGCAGGGTAAACTGACTACCAATTTCATGCACCAATCCTTTGCTTTCCCGCAAATGCCGCACCAAACGGGAAGAACGCCCTTCCGACAAAATAGCGGAAATTAAATCCAAACCATAGGCATCGTGCATGTTTCGCACCCCAGTTCCCAGCCATCCCATACTCAAACGGGCATGTTCCAGCCGTGGCATCCGCAATTCCGTGCGGCGAATCCGATCCAACGGCAACGCCGACATCGCCGGATTGCGGGGAGATTCGGTGGGGGTGGGGAAATCTTGGAAATTTTCTTCTACCAGGGATAGGGCTTTGTCTTCTTCAATCCCACCCACAATCGCCACAGTCATATTATCGGGCTGGTAATATGTATGGTGAAACTGGCGCATTTGTTCCGGCGATCGCTGTTGTAGCAAATCCGGTTTACCCAAAACCGACCGACCGTAGGGATGGTGGGGATAAATGGTTTCCAGCAACGTTTGGAACATCAACCAGTCGGGGTCATCATCCGCCTGGCGAATTTCCTCGGTGACCACATCCCGTTCGATGTAAAATTCTTCGTCGGGAATGCTGGCGTGAAGCAACAAATCTGCCAGCGATGGCAGCATGGTGGGCAATAAATCGGCGGCGGAGGTAATGAAAAAGTGGGCGTAATCGTGGCTGGTGGCAGCGTTGGCAAATCCCCCTTGGTCTTCGATGACCTGGTCAAACTCACCGGGTTGAAGTTTTTCCGTGCCGCGAAAAATTGTATGTTCCAAAAAATGCGCCATACCAGACCAGGCATCGGGTTCGTTGGCAGCCCCAGCTTTCACCCAAACGTCTACCACGGCTACCGGTGTCGCTGGCATGTTTTGATGGATAACCGTTAGACCATTATCTAGTTGAAAGAGATTGGCTGGAAATTCGGGCGATGTAGAAAGTTTTTTCAACAATTGATTTTCGCTTTTAACTCGACAAATCGTATCGAATACCGGGAAAGCATGGTTGTGGGAAACAACTGCGGTGCCAGTAGCGAATGGGAATGGTGGTTATTGCGTTTGGGGCTTCGCTTTCTTTTTACCAAATCCGAGAAATGGTAGTAGTTGGTATTTTAACCAAAAGCCAATTCCCACCAAAATTGCGATCGCAACTGCCCCGATGCCGATGGGGCTGGGAATCCAGAAAATGGCTTCTAGATGGTTTTGTTTGCCTGGCTGCAATTTCCAGGTGAGTTGGTTGCCTTCTAGATTCATCTGCGGTGAAATCGCATATTCGTGTTTTTCCACGCTACGAAGACCCCAAGGTGCCTGCAAGGTTAATTTTAAATCCACCAGACTGCCAGGGCTAACCAAAATATTGCCTTCTGAAGAAAGAACGGCTAGCGATCGCAGATCGATATCGTACACAAAACGATTGCGCAACACCAGCAAAAAGTTATTTTGGTTAATTTTCAAATTAGACCCAATTTGCGGCAGTTCATCCTGATTTTCGGTATCGGTAGCAGCCTCTTTGGGTGTGCGGGATTCCGGTTGCGATTCGGAAGAATGCGGACCCCCATCCGAAGCTGCTGCGGTTTGGTTTTGTTCTTGGATAGGATGAAAGAAGGTATTTAATTTTTCTTCCAATTCCGCCGCATTGCTAAAGCTCATTTTGGCTTCTATCTCCTGTTCGGAAAGGCTACGCACTTTGCCACCGAGATTGCGCGTGCGTTTGGCAATGCTATCCAACCACGCCGATGCCGCCTCGCGATTGAAAGCCATTAATTTATCGCTCAACCGAACGTTTTGCACGATGGTGCCGTGGGTTTGGTTGTCGAATTGAATCCCTACTTTATAGTCTACACATCCGGTTAGGAATATCGTAGCGATCGCCAAAACACCAACAACGCGCCAGGGCAACCACGGGGGGTTGCCCCTACGGGGGGAAATTGGTGAAATAACCTGCCGAATTTTTGCCCAAAATTTCATAAAACTTGTCTCTTTTCGATCCGCAACCGTGCGTTTGAATCGTCAAAAATTCAAAAACCGCTCTTTGGTAGACTACCAAGCCAGCCCAAATTTTGCTCTAGCCATGCCAGCCAACAGAATATTTGGTAGAGTAGGGGCGAACGGGGAACCCCTACCAGTGCTGCGGTCAACCTACACCGCAGCGATGGCAAGCAACTATTGCTTGCTAGCAACGCCCAACTGGGAGAACAAAATCCCCGGCAAATAGGCACTGCCACCTACCCACTCTGGCTGGCTGCTGAAATCTACCACATTATTAAAGGCTTCAAAAATATTACCAGCTACCATGGTATTTTTGACGCGACCGACAATTTCCCCGTTTTCCACCTTATAGCCCAAATCTAGATTAACGGAAAATTCGCCTGCCAGTTGGTTGGACTGACCAGCCCCCAACACTTGGTCTACGATAATCCCTTCTTTAATATTGCCAATTAGTTCGCTAGTTGGCGTGTTGCCCCCTGCCACGCAAATGTTTACCAAATCGGGGTTGGGGCGAGACAAACCGCCGCGAAAGCCGTTGCCAGTAGGTTGAACGCCACCACGGGCTGCCCAGCGTCGGTCCCAGTAAAATCCTTGTATGGTACCTTGGTCGATAAGTTTCTTGTAGCTGGTGGGGGTGCCTTCGTCGTCAAACTGACAAGCACCGGTGCCTATGCTGGGGTCTTCCCACAAGCTAAAACGCGGATCGAATATGGTTTGACCCACTTTATCGACCAGGGGAGATGCTTTTTGCACCACGGCTTGCCCGGAAAGAATGGTATCGAACAGGCTAACTAAGGTAAATCCAAAAGCCCTGGGGAGAAAATAAACCGGCAACTGACCGCTAGAGACAGTGGCAGTATTTTCTGCCCAACGATATTTTTGCAGCAAATCCTGCAGCAAGGGATTGTCATCGAGACGGTTGGCTTTCATGCAAGCCAGGGGTTCGTCTCTAGCCACTTCGTAGGTGTAGATTTGCAGAAAATCTTCGCCCCTGACCAAATTCCCTTCAATGTCGGCACTGAGGATTTTGCGCGATCGCTGGGCGTAAACATCGTTGGTAGTAGCAAATTTTACCGTACCGTTGCGCACGTGGAAACCGACATTCACCAAAATGTCAGGGTTATATTCTCGCACGCCGCCAATTAGTTGGTTGCCCAACGCTACCAGTTCGTCGCTACTGGGAGGTGTATAGTCAGAACTGGTTTCGCTTTCGCCAACGGTATCCGCAAAGGCAAAATCCACCTCATCGCCAATTTCTGAGGTTTGGATGGCAGCATCCACCAATTCTTCGATACGGGTTAAATCGGTGGCACTGGCAAACCCCAACCGACCATTTTTAATCACCCGCAAGGCAACCCCTTGCAGGGCTTTGGTTTGCAAGGATTTTAATCGGTTGTTTTCAAATTCAATGGGCGTGTCTTCGCTAGCGAGATAGTAGACTTCTGCCGAATCTGCCCTTTGGGAGGCAAGTTGGAGAATTTTTTCGATGGTTGGATCGCTCACAATGCCTATTTCCTAGAAATACTGCGTTCTACAGACAATTTATTTTTCTATTGTTGCGCGTTTGGCGGTTGTATCCAAGGGGAGGAGTGGGAGGAGTGGGATGAGGGGGAGGAGGGGGAGGAGTGGGAGAAAGGGGGAGAAAGGGGGAGAAAGGGGGATGATAGAGTATTTTGATATCTGTCTTAACCAGAAACTTTGCCCCAGGCAAAGCTAGCAACCATCCATTTTATGCAGTTCCCAATGACCACACTCTATCTGCCACGCAATTGTTCGCCAAGTACCCGCGATCGCATACAATGGCACTAAGATGAGGATGGCGGTTCATCAGCACAAGTTCGCTCACCGCAAGTTGTTGGTTTCGGAAACTCCACTGTTCTATGGTCGCTACTGTTAAAGATATTGCTCCCAACACAATTTTAGATGTTCGCAATCTACAGGTACAGTTCGATACAGACGAGAAAGTCATCCAAGCTGTAGATGGTATTTCTTTTCAAATCGAACAAGGGGAAACCCTCGGCGTTGTGGGAGAGTCGGGTTCTGGCAAATCCGTAACGGCGTTGGCGGTGATGGGATTGTTGCCCAACCCGCCTGGCAAAATCACCCATGGCGAAATTTGGTTCCGTGGCAATTTCCAGTCTAAAGGCAGCGGAGAATTGGTGGATTTAAACCAACTGCCCGAATCCCGCCGCCGGCTGTATCGTGGCAGCCAAATTTCTACGATTTTCCAAGAACCCATGAGTGCGTTGAATCCGGTGTTTACCATTGGGTTTCAACTAACGGAAAGCATTCGCCAGCATCGTCAAGTTTCGGATGCGGAAGCCAGGCGGCAAGCCATTGCTTTGTTGCAGGAGGTGCAGGTTCTCCCCAGCGACGAGGAACTACGAGAAACTGCTATTGCCCAACTGCCGGGCAATCCCGACGAAAGAACCATTACCGAAACCATCAACCGGCAAAAACAAGCGATGCTAAAACGCTATCCCCACCAACTGTCTGGGGGGCAACTGCAACGGGTTACCATTGCCATGGCGATTTCGGGCGACCCCAGGCTGCTGGTTGCTGACGAACCCACCACTGCCCTCGATGTTACCGTACAGGCGGCGATTTTAAATTTATTGCGGGAATTGCGATCGCACCGCCACATGTCGTTGATGTTCATTACCCACGATTTGGGCGTGATTGCAGAAATTGCGGATAAGGTGGCGGTGATGTATCAGGGGCAAATTGTGGAATCCGGTTCGGTTTGGGAAATTTTCTCCAATCCCCAACATCCCTATACCCAAGGTTTGCTGGCTTGTCGCCCGCAACCGGAAAAACGATTGCGCTATCTGCCCACGATTGCTGACTTTATGCAAGTGAAAGACCGCGCTGACAGCAACGGTCAAGATTTTTCGGAAATGGGCGACCAAGTCAGTTCTGAAGAAGTTGAAGACCGCCTGAGTTCCCTACAAACACGAGAATCCCTGCTCTCGGTGCAAAATTTACAGGTTGGATTTCCCATTCGTGGGGTTTTTGGCAATACCAAACGCTATGCCATGGCGGTGAATGGGGTTTCTTTTGACCTTTTTGCTGGGGAAACGTTGGGGTTGGTGGGCGAGTCGGGTTGCGGCAAAACCACGTTAGCCCGCGCTTTGTTGCGTCTGGTGGAACCCATGAGCGGTACGATTTGGTTTGATGGTGAAAACGTTACCAATCTCACCTATCGCCAGCTGCGAAGGCTGCGCCGCCAGATGCAAATTATTTTTCAAGACCCGTTTAGCTCGCTCAATCCCCGGATGACCATTGGCAGTATTGTGATGGAACCGCTGAATATCCATCAGGAAGGGGGAACGAACAAACAGAAACGGGAACGGGTTGCTTATTTGTTGGAGCGAGTGGGTTTGGATGCCAATTACATGAAACGCTATCCCCACGAGTTTTCTGGCGGTCAAAGGCAGCGGGTTTGTATTGCCCGGGCGTTGGCGAACTATCCTAAGTTTATTGTTTGCGATGAGTCGGTTTCGGCGTTGGATGTTTCGGTGCAGGCGCAGGTTTTGAATTTGCTGAAGGAGTTGCAGCAGGAGTTTGACCTAACTTATATTTTTATTTCCCATGATTTGGGGGTGGTGAAGTTTATGAGCGATCGCATGATGGTGATGAATCGCGGCAAAATTGAGGAAATTGGTCCCGCAGAACAAATTTACCGGCAACCGCAGACAGACTACACCCGCACTTTGATCGATGCTATCCCCACGGGAGATTTGGCAAGCATTCAAAAGCGTCTGGCTGGATAAAACCTTGACAAAATTACCAAGATATGGTAACCAGCTGGCAGGCAAGAAAATCCAACGCACCATAGCGGCGGTTCGGTGATATGGGATACTGAACTTGGACAATACAACTTGGAGGTGTATTCGTGGCCAAGAAAACGTTGGCAAACCTACCCGTTGAAGAACTCAATGGCAAGCGCGTGTTGGTGCGGGCAGATTTTAACGTGCCCCTCAACGATAGCGGTTCGATTACCGACGATACCCGCATTCGCGCTGCCCTACCTACCATCCAACACCTGACTAACAACGGTGCCAAAGTCATTCTCACCAGCCACCTAGGGCGTCCAAAAGGCCCTGACGAAAAATTAAGCCTCAAACCGGTGGGCGTCCGTTTGGCGGAACTGTTGGGCAAAAAAGTCCTTACTTGCGACAATTGCATCGGCGAAACCGTGGCTGCCACCGTCAACGACATGCACAACGGCGATGTGGTCCTGTTGGAAAACGTGCGCTTCTACGCGGAAGAGGAAGAAAACGACCCCGAATTCGCCAAACAACTGGCTTCCGTAGCCGATATGTATGTCAACGATGCTTTTGGCACAGCCCACCGCGCCCATGCTTCCACCGAAGGGGTTACCCACCATTTAAAACCTTGCGTCGGCGGCTTCCTTATTGATAAAGAATTGCAATATTTGCGCGGTGC
Source organism: Geitlerinema sp. PCC 9228 (assembly GCF_001870905.1). Lineage (NCBI taxonomy): Bacteria > Bacillati > Cyanobacteriota > Cyanophyceae > Geitlerinematales > Geitlerinemataceae > Geitlerinema > Geitlerinema sp. PCC 9228. Next base: position 57,463 of record NZ_LNDC01000140.1, on the reverse strand, counting down.
TATTGAAAATCCCCAACGTCCTCTGGCTGCAATTATCGGCGGTTCCAAGGTTTCCAGCAAAATTGGTGTCATCGAAACGTTGCTAGAAAAAGTCAACAAGCTACTGCTGGGCGGCGGTATGATTTTCACCTTCTTAAAAGCCCGCGGCTACAGTGTTGGCGGTTCCCTGGTGGAAGAAGACAAACTGGAATTGGCGCGATCGCTGGAAGCCAAAGCCAAAGAAAATGGCGTAGAATTGATGCTACCCACCGATGTGGTAATTGCCGATCGATTCGCTGCCGATGCCAACGCCCAAACAGTGAAAGTAGAAAACATCCCCGATGGTTGGATGGGCTTGGATATCGGTGCCGATACGGTCAATGCGTTTCAACAAGCCCTGCAAGATTGCAAAACCGTGATTTGGAACGGACCCATGGGCGTGTTTGAATTTGAGCGTTTCGCTGAAGGTACCAAAGCGATCGCGCGGACCATGGCAGAACTCACCGATAATGGTGCTAGTACAATTATAGGTGGGGGAGACTCCGTAGCGGCTGTGGAAAAAGTGGGGCTAGCCGATAAAATGAGCCATATTTCTACCGGCGGCGGTGCCAGCTTGGAACTACTAGAAGGCAAAGAACTACCAGGTATTGCTGCCCTCAACGATGCTTAAAAAATCATTTCCAAACCACCCGGTTTGACGCGCGAACCAAAAGCAAACCATCTACGATAATAGGGGAAGAAAGGGAGAATTCCTGCTTCCCCCTTTCTTATTAGCGAGGTAGCCATGAGTTCCCTAATTGCTGCCATTGTTTCTCTGCTAGCGATCGCGCTTTTATACCTCCGTTTTTCCGTGCGCATGATTCACAGCAACGATATGGCACTGGTGGAACGTTTGGGCAAATACAACCGCCAGCTAGACCCCGGCATTAACTTCGTCGTTCCCCTCCTAGAAAAAATTGTTTGTCGCTACAGCCGCGCCGAACAAGTCTTAAACGTTCCCTCCCAGGAAGCCATCACCAAAGACAACGTTTATATTACCATCGATGCCGTGGTGTACTGGCAAGTGGTAGATTTAGAAAAAGCCTATTACAATATCGATAAATTAGAAGCCGCTTTAGAAAGTTTAATTAACACCACCCTCAGAGCAGAAATTGGTCGCAAAAACTTAGAAGCCACCGTATCTTCCACCAAAGATATCAATCAAATTTTATTAAAACAGGTAGATGATGTGACTGCCAATTGGGGCGTCAAAGTAACCCGGGTACAGGTGGAACGCTTGGAATTACCCGATGATGTACGTGCCTCTATGGCAGCCCAGCAAGCCGCGGAAATTGACAAACGGGCAACCCTTTCCAAAGCCCAAGCCACCGCCGCCTCCATTGAAGAAATTTTGAAAGTATTGGGAACGCATTTTTCCGAACTTCCCAGCGGTCGAGAAATTTTGAAGTTTTTGGTTGCCAGGCAATACGTAGAAGCAGCTTCCCAAGTTAGCCAAAGTCAAAATTCCAAAATTATTTTTATGGACCCAAAAGCTTTAACACAGAGTTTGGAAGAAATGTTAGAAAGTAGTGAAATTTCTACCTTGGGTACAACGGAACCCTCCCAAAATTTACAAACCCAAACCCAGCAGCAATCAACCGGCGAATCTTCAGGGAATGTCACGCCATCGCCGTCTACCTCAGAGGAATAGGTGGTGGAAATGGGAAAGAGGGAGCTTTGCATACCACGAAACGAATTTTTTGTCAAGATGGGTCCCCTTGCCTTTACAAAAATAAATGTCCATGGGGATAGGGCAAAAAATTTCCGTCCCCCAAAAAATATACGCAATTATAGGGCTGAAGCGACTTGAGAAAAAAATTGCATATACAACACACCCATACTATGACTTTTGATTTTACAATTTTCCATCCCCATGGGTCAAGGGGCGAAATTTCGTAGCTAATTGACAAGATTCTCAATTATTTCGGGAGATATTCTGGAGGGATTTTGGGGGAGAGATTGAAAATACAAAACGTTTTGCTGCTAGCGATTATCTGGAGATTATAGATAGACCATCCGCGACAATCTACCCATAGATAGCATACTAAAAATTAGATATCTGCCTCCCCAATCGCCACTTCCTAACCGCGATAAAGAGCATCCGCCACCCGAGCCACATCCCCCATAGCAGCGACATCGTGAACTCTTAAAACATCGCAAGCACCCGTAGCGATCGCAGCCGTACAAGCCGCAGCAGTTCCCCAAATGCGTTCCTTAGCATGGGGACGATTGAGAATTTTGCCGATGAAGCTTTTACGAGAAACACCCACCAAAAGGGGATAGCCCAATTCCCGAAACGCCGCCAACCGCCGTAAGATTTCCAGATTTTGCTGGTAAGTTTTGGCAAAACCAATCCCCGGATCTAGGATAATTTTACGTGCATCAATGCCCGCAGCGATCGCAGTTTCGGCGCGATCGCGCAAGTAGGCTTTCACCTCAGCCACCACATCTTCGTACTGAGTAAGCTGCTGCATAGTTGCCGGCGTTCCCCGCATGTGCATCAAAACAATCGGCGCTTGCTGCTGCGCCACCACAGAAAACATATCGGGGTCGTGGGTCCCAGCAGTAACATCGTTAACCACATCGGCACCGGCAAGCAAGGCTTCGCGGGCTATTTCCGACTTCATCGTATCGATGGAAATGGGCACTTGGCTTTGCTGGCGAATCGCTGCAATCACCGGCAAAACCCGTTTTCGTTCCGTTTCCAAAGCAACATCGGCAGCCCCTGGTCTGGTAGACTGACCGCCAATATCCAAAATATCCGCACCCGCCTCTGCCATGGCCATACCTTGCTGGGTAGCAGCCTGCAAACTATCGAAATCGCCGCCATCGCTAAAACTGTCGGGGGTAACATTTAAAACCCCCATCATATAGGTACGTTTTCCCCAAACGAGACAACCTTGGCGTAGGGGGAGAGAAAGTTGAGAAGAAAGGGACATATCGACACGCTGAGACAACAAAACTCGGCGATGGTGCCGGAGGTACCGGTCCTTCGGACCATCGCTGGGGACAAGCGATTCTCCGTAGCAGACGCTTCGCGAACGCACAATCGTAGCCACAATTTATTGATAGTTGGCAATGCGAGCAAATGCATCCGGTTTCAAACTGGCACCGCCCACCAAAGCACCATCGATTTCCGGTTGTGCCATAATTTCATCGATATTATCGGGTTTCACCGAACCACCGTATTGAATGGGCACATCGGGCGTGCTGAGTTGGGCGCGAATCAAGCCAATAACCCGATTGGCTTCTTTGGCATCGCAAGTATCGCCGGTGCCAATCGCCCAAATGGGCTCGTAGGCAACCACCAAGTTTTTCTCATCAACATTAGCCAAATCTTTCTCTAATTGGCTGTAAATATGCGCTTCCGTTTGCCCGGCATCCCGCTGTTCTTTGCTTTCGCCTACACACAAAATCGGCGTCATCCCGTGTTTTTGGGCAGCTAGCAGGCGTTTATTTACCGTATCGTCGGTTTCGCCAAAATACTGCCGGCGTTCGCTGTGACCGACAATGGCATAGGTAACACCCATTTCCAACAGCATGGGAGCGGAAATTTCTCCAGTAAACGCCCCCGACTCTTCCCAGTGAATGTTTTGCGACCCCAGGCGAATTCTAGTGCCATGCAGGTTTTTCGACATCACCCCCAAAGCAGTGAAAGGAACGCACAAAACCAATTCCCGGTCTTCCGGCGTTTCTTGTACGGCGTGGCAGAATCCTTGGAGAAATTCCAGGGCTTCTGCCTGGGTTTTATGCATTTTCCAGTTACCGGCAAGAATAATTCTTCTCATAAGCCTCAAAACCATGAAAAACTAAAGACGCGACTGGCGATTTGCCAACAGTGGTTTAGTATAGGAAAGAAAAGGAATAATTCCCAGTAGCAGGAAATTCCGGTTTTCTGTACCAACGCTGCTGTTTTCAGTATTGACTATCTATCCTACACTGCCACGCACGCGATCGCGAAGCCTCTGGTACGGAGAATCGTCAGCACCCCCAGCTGAAGCACGGGGGCTTCATGCCTCCAGCTTCAGCTAGCTAACCAGCCTAAGTCTTAACTGACTGACTACATTTGTATTTCGCCGTTATCCGTTCGCTCCTGGTGCTAAGGTCACAGGAATAGCGGTTGTACAGGGCACGAAACCTATCGAAGATTTTCCGTGAAATGGTGGTACCAAAATGCGGTCCTAGACCAGAAAAAAATTGACCCAAGGCATTTTGGGATGGCGGAAAATTTTGATTTAATAGAAAAAGGCAGCAAAAGTGGTAGCATGCGTGGGATGCTGCTGTTGTCCGTTGGGTGGATCGGGGAACAATAAACCCAACCACCGGCAAAACTCCCCAAACTGCCTACTCGGTGCTATCAACGCCAGCGAAACCTAGGGTTGTTCTATGTCTTCCTATCCTTCTTCGGGTCCTTATCAAAGTCGCGTCTTTAATTTTATCGCCAAGCGATCGCGTCAGTTGGGCGATGGCTTGGGATTGCTGTGGCGTCGAACCAAAGTAGCCTCCCGCTGGGGGCTGCAACTGCTGCTGTATCCCATCTACGTTGCCCTGCAAAGCACCCGCGTGGTTCGCCAACGCTTGCACGCCAAACAGCAACCAACACCGCCGGAAGGCACGTTTTCCCCGGCGAAGGAAACTTCCCCCACCCAGCAAATTCCGACCGATACCCCCATCCAGCAAGTGCTTGGGGCGATTGGCGCGGCCATTGTTTCCCCAGAAGAAGCCAGCGAAGCCAAATCAGAACCCGCTACCGAAGTAGAACCAGCAACCTCTTCTCTACCAAAATCCCGGGGATTGCCTGCATGGATAGAAAAAACGATCCAGCGATTCTCTATACTAGACACTTTGCGATCGCGCCATTGGTGGCATCAATACGCCAGCAACGATCGCCAACCCACAGCCGCCACCAGCGATACCACGCCCCAACAGCAGCTATTTTACCACCTCGAGCGCCGGGAGTTAGAAATTGAGGCCATTCCCTTACCCGCCTCCCAAAGCATTCAATCGGTGGCTACCCAGCGAGATCGCCGCACTTTGGTTCTGGTAACGCCAGAACAGGAAATTATAGATATCCTCTCCCCCCAGCAACGACAAGCCATTTGCCAGCGTATTGCCAAAGAACTCAGCCACTACCACCGTCGAGAAATAGCTCCGGTGACCTCCGCTGCCCTGGAAGCACCGTCATCCCAGAAATACTCCTGGTGGGAACGGCTTTGGGGGTGGATGCAAACCAGCCCCATAGCTGTCAAAGCTAATTTATTCTCCGAATCTAACTTAGTGGCACAGCAGGAACCCTCTAGCCTACCCTCCCTACGGCAACCGGGGAATCTCCCCGTGGAAAACGACCCCCAAAAAGCACTGGAAATGGCATTTTTAGACTGGGTTTGTTGCCATTCCCCGCAAACTTGGCGGCGGTTTGGGGCAGCTTTGGAATGCGCGATCGCGAAAAGAGAAAGCAGCGATTTGACACCCAGTAGCGATTTGGGTACCGTTTTAATTCAACGGGGTGGTACTTGGCTGCAGCACGAACCACGCCAGTGGCGTCACTATCAAATCCAATTTCACTGGGGGCAGCCGTTGGCAGACCCTCCTCGATTCCCGCAAGCCCAGCAGTATATTTACGAGTTAATTCAAACTGCGATCGCTTACTTTTTTGCCCGTCGCCTCCATGCAGAAACCGACGATTCCCAGCCCCATGCTTCTGCTGCCGATGGAGATCGAGATCCCATTTCCTGGGGCGATCGCATGTTCCAGTGGTGGCAAAACGTGAAAGCTGGCACCTTGCCCCCCTATCGCTACCCTCAATTTGAACGCATCCAGGAAAACGAAAACTGGCTGACCATGGAGGAACTGTTCGGCAAAGCCAAGGCGTATTGCATTACCAAACTGGAAGACACACCCACCGCCGCGGTTGTGGAAAGTTCCCCCAACCACCAAACAACCAGCAACCACCAGCCAACGCCCAACTTTGCCAGTTCCCAGTTGTCTTCCCATCCCGGTTGGTGGGAAACCACCGATGGGGAGTGGATCGACACGGAAGCCATTTCTCTGGGTTACGAACGCCATCCCTTGCAAATCATCCTGGAAAAATTGGACCAATTTATGCTGTGGTTGGAAACCTGGTGGGATCAAATTTGGCAGTGGTGCCGCCAGAAACTGCAGCAATGGCAAAACTAGCTACAGGCACAAGCTGGGAACCACCAACGCCCCTGGGCACGTCGTTAAGAAACGCCACCAGCGATATCGCCAACCCGAGCTGTTTCCTCAATATTTCGTGGGAAATGGCTAGCAATGCTAAGATAAAAACTGTTTGAGATGCCTCGTTTGTAGCATCAGTTTTTCATATCTGCATGTTGGAGATTCGCCATGTTAACCCTAAAGATCGTAGTCTATATTGTTGTTGCTTTTTTCGTTAGCCTGTTTGTCTTTGGATTTCTATCCGGCGACCCTGCTCGCAACCCCAAACGACGCGACCTAGAATAATCGCTGGTCATTGTTGGGTTAAAATTGGGTTTTGGGGATGCCTTTGGGTATCCCCAAAGCTTTGCTTGGGGAAACTATGTACGGGGGCTGCCGGAAGCGTTAGATTGTCCCAGAAGATGTCAATATGCCCTATCCAGTACCACCACCGCCAGAACCACCCCAAATTCTCGTAGCCGATCCCCAACCCACCTCCCAGCCATCTTCTTTTCGGTTTGACAGCGATCGCACCGGTCAAACCCAACTTCCCCAAGCGATCGCACCGGATACCATCAACCCACCCCCCAACCCTGCCAATTTGTTGCCACCGGTGCCAGTTACTGCGCCCTTGCAAGCCCAAATCCCCGATGCAGGGATTCCCATTAACGTTCCCCTCCCCAAACCAACGTCAAACCCGCCGCCACCCATTTTCCGCGACAGCCAAGCCGAAGATTTTCGCGTTCCCCAACTCCCCTCGGGAAACACCACCGCAGTAACCGAAGACCTGACCGTCACCGCCAACACCCAGAACTTCAACCAGCAAGAGCAAGTATTTACGGCAGAGGGCAACGCCATCATGCGCTACCGGGGAACCCTTCTCAACGCCGATCGCTTGCAGGTAAATTTACGAACGCGCACCGCCGTAGCCCAGGGGGATGTGGCTTACCAATCGGGCAGGCAAAAACTATTTGGCGATCGCATGCGCTACGATTTGGCAAGGGAAACCGGCACCATCCAACAAGCCCGGGGTACCATTTTTCTGCCTTCTGCCCAACAGGATTTTGCTCCTACCTCACCCGCCAATACCACCAGTTCTTCCAGCAATACCCCCCTCAGCGATCGCGTTTTCTCCACGCAGCCGTTGGAAGTCAGCCCTGGTGCCGGTGGTGCTAATTTAGGGGTGGATGTGGGCGTTGGCACTGGTGCTACCGGCGTGGCTTCCCCCGATACCCAATCAGGCGGATTTACCCAAGTTCGCTTTGAAGCCGAACAGCTACAAGTCACCCCCGAAGGGTGGCAAGCCACCGACATTAGCTTTACCAACGATCCGTTTTCCCCACCGGAGTTGCAGCTGAAAGCCAGCGAAGCCAGAACCCGACCATTGGAAAATGGGGCAACGGAATTGCGCGCTGAAAATCCACGTCTAGTTTTCGACCGCGGGTTTACCCTGCCTTTGCTGCGGGAACGGGTGGTTATCAATGAAGAACAAGAAGATCCTCTGGTGCGGTTTGGGTTCGACCGCACCGAACGCGGTGGCTTATTTATAGAGCGGGATTTTTCGGTCATTTCTCGGGAAAAGATAAACCTCAGCCTCACCCCGCAATTTTTCGTACAGAGAGCCATTCAAGGGGAAGGCGGTTTTCTCGATCCTTCCCAGTTTGGCTTGCTGGCTTCTTTGGATGCCACGATAACGCCAACCACCTTTTTGGCAGGTTCGGCAGAGTTGAGCAGTTTGGCACTAAACGACGAAGAAGAGTTTCGCGGTAGTTTGCGCCTGCGTCAAAGCATTGGCAACCACCTGCTATCGGGGGAATACAGTTTCCGCGATCGCTTGTTTAACGGATCTTTAGGATTTCGCACGGTTCACCAAAGCATTGGTGCAGTGTTGCTTTCTCCCAATATCGAGATCGGCAATACGGGAATCACCCTCAACTACCAAGGCAGCATCAACCGCATCGAAGCAGATACCGACCGTTTGGATTTGTTAGAACCATTTTTCGTTCGCGAAAACGACCGCACGGAACTCACCCGCTACCAAGCCAGTGCTTCCCTCACTCGCGCGTTTTCCCTGTGGAGGGGGGAAGCGTTACCAGCCACCGCAGAAGCAGGATTGCGCTACACGCCAGTTCCCGTGGTACCTTACGTGCGTTTAATTACCAGCGTTCGCGGGGTTGCTAGCGCCTACAGCAACGGCGACGAACAAAATTCTCTCTCCGGCAGCATCACTTTACAGGGTCAATTCGGTCATTTCTCCCGGGATTTTTGGGATTATACGGCATTTAGCATTGGGTATTCCCAAGTTTTGCTGGATGGGGAATCACCGTTTTTCTTCGACCGCTTGGTGGATACGCAAGTGCTGAATTTGGCGATTTCCCAGCAAATTTACGGACCTTTTCGCCTGGGGGTGGAGGCAGCTATCAATTTGGATACCAATGAGGTGTTTAGCAGCGATTTTATTTTGCAGTACAACCGCCGTACCTATGGCATTACGCTGCGGTTCAATCCAGAACAGCAGGTGGGTGGAATTAACTTGCGCATCAGCGATTTCAACTGGACTGGCAACACGACCCCGTTTTCTGGCAATGTAGATACGGTGGATCGGGGGGTGCGGCGCGATTAGAGATTTGGGAGAAAAAATTCCAAAAGCGATCGCCTTTCAGTTCTATTACGAGAAAAGACGTGAGCTTGAAAGCCTTGCTTCTTTCCCTGCAGGGATGAAAAGCGACCCGTGTGGCCCCGCCGCCGTCGGTCAACCTGAAATTTATGCTAGGATTTTTAAAATCATGTACCATGTCTAGCCATGCTCGCCCTTGAGTTCAAAGTAAAAGGAAAGCCCTACCGATACCGCGCCATTGATGAAGCCATATAGTTCGCAAGAAGGGGCGGTTCGCGAACCGCCCCTTCCACACGTACCCACATTTGCGCCTTGTGGGTGTTGGTTGGATCGAGATGAAAATGCGGCGCGCAAGATTTGGGAACTTGCTTTCAGTACGGTGGGGCACACCGGAACTTCTGTTGGTGAGACAGGAAACGCTTCCGGAGATTGGTCCGCTACGGTAGCTGGCGAAAGCCTGTTTCCGCAAGACAAATCCCTGAAGGAAGCATCCGCAAGAATCCGCGTCTGCGACCAGCGCGCAGTGTCAAAATACAATGTATTCCTTAACAAGCACAAAGGCATAATTCATGGATTTCTTACGAAAAGCTTTCAATATTGCCATTAGCATCGCTTTGCTAACCTATATTGGAGCGAGTGTCATTCGATTGACGCTGTTTTTTCTAGAGAAAAATTAAACGTTTTTGATGTGTTGACCAACTGTTAGGAACGATTTATGGCTGACCCACTGACTCCCGAAATCAGCGATCGCATTTGCAAGCACATGAACGAAGACCACGCCGATGCCATCACCCTATACGCGCAATATTTCGGTGGGGTGAAAGCAGCAACGGCAGCGCAAATGCTGAAAATCGACCCGCAAGGCATGGATTTACAAGTCCAAATGGATTCCGAATCAAAACCAATACGCGTAGAATTTGAACGCACCCTGGAAGATTCGGAAGACGCTCACCATACCCTGATTGCCATGGTCAAGCAAGCCAAGGCGGCCATGAAATCTTCTTCAAGTTAAAATCAAAACCGGCTCGTCAAGCAGCATTGAATTAATTTCTGAAAAATAACCCTTGGTTAGGGGTGCTTTTGCTTTGCGGAGCGCCCCTACAAAAATCCCCCTCCCATCTATCCCACCTCCAATTCAGAAGATAGTGCCCGCGAACGATATTTCTGCCTCAGCGCCTCCACAGCCTCGTAAACTTCATCAACATTTTCCACCAAGCAGCAAGCAGGCATATTTTCGGTCCAAGTTTGGTAAAAAGCAGGAATTTTATAATAAGAACCAGGCAACAAAATATGGGGAATATCCAAAATCAAACATAAAATATGTACATGCAGGCGATTCGTAATTACCAAATCGTAGGCTTGTAATTGCCAAATCCCACTATGCATATACTCCCAAGAAATCCGATGGAGGTGCGAGGCGTGAACCTGGTTAAACACCAACCCAGAAGGATGCAACCATTTCCAATTTTGACGGGAAAGCCACTCTTTTGGCGTTTTGAGCCCCCGCTGCCAGCCTTCCCTTGTCAAACGAACCGAACCAGGAATGCGAATGCCATCTCCCGGTTTTCTCGTTATCCAAGTATAAGAAACCCAATCTTGGACATCCAGACCATCCAATTTTAATTTTTCTGGTCGGAAGCGATCGTTGATTTCCGCATCTGTCCTACACAAATAAAGAATACGAGGCGACTGAGAGCGCTTTTGGGGGATTTTAGGAAGACCAACCAGTTGAAAAGCCATATCCGGTGCTTTGTAAAGCTTACAATTATAAAAAGCTTCCCGAGCGATCGCTAAACTGCGATCGTCCCTAGCAAAAATAGTCACATCGGGATGTTGGTTGAATATCTTTGCCGATCGCGCCAGGGCTGCTTCGCTGGAAAAATAAATGGTTTGCGGTAAAATAACAATGGGTCGCCCTTGATATTCGCTAACAATTTTTTCGCGAAAGTTTTGATATCCCGGCCAAAAATCGCCAAAATTGCCCCCACCATGTAAAAAAATAGGTCCTTCCTTAGAAAGTCCGGCAAACTCCTTTGCAGAAAAATCTTTTCCCATTGGAGATACATAATCTATCTGTGCTTGACGAGTTTGAGTAATATAAAAAATGCTGCCCAACCAAATAAGATGGTCCCCAATATTTAAATGGGAAGGATAATCGAGCAAAGCACAGCGCTTGAAGTTGGGGATATTGGCAAGCGCTTGATGTAAGGATCGTTTGAGGTCTTGAGGGGTTTCCAACGGGAGATTATTTTTTAAATTCATTGATACCGTTCATTGCTTTCCTGCGCAATTGGAAAGAACGTAGCGAGATAGCCATAAAGCCAACCTAACACAAACAAACCCATAAAAAGAGGGATGGCCGCCTTCACATCGCATTTTCCAACCAATTTCAGCCATCCCCAATAAAACAGGCAACCACAGTTATCTATGACGCGCCATCCGTCACATAAATCCTCGATACATTTGGAAGCCCTGTCGCTTGAGCGCCGGGAGGAAAAACGAACGGCGACTTTAGTCGCCTTCCCCACCAAGGGGGAGAACGAAAAGAGGTACAGTTTGGTCGGTACGATCGGAGGCAGCACTGTTTTCCCCCCGATCCAATTAACTGCTCGGTTCTAGAGCATGGGAGTGGCGTCGCATCCCAAGGTAAGAACTTGAACACTTGCCAATAACATAGCCCCCAAAGGGCTGAGGCTGGTCAGTTACCTAAAGATAACAGGCACGAAGCCTCCTCTCGCTACTGCGGGGTGCTGACGGTCTCATCAACCGGCAACTGAATTTGGTTTGGCTGTGGTGGTTGCATCATTTGCTGCCGTTGCTGGTGAAACTGTCGAACAGCTTCGCTGAGATTTTCCTGCTGGGAATTATGATATTCCTGGAACGTCATGCCACCGCCCAAATTTACCTGGTGGATAATATCGAGCATATCAAAACCACCATTTCTTTGTTCGGCAGGATTGATATATTGGTTTGGTTCTAGAAAACTGGGGCGATTTTCTTCAGTTACTGTGGGTTCGGCATGGCTGGTGGTGGCAAACAGAGGCAACGAACAACTTGCCAATGCTACCACCCAAGGAACGATTGCGTACTTCATAGACTTCTCCGGAAAATATTGACAGAAGGTGCTATCCCCAGGAGCAAGCAACAGAACATCGCCTACTCCTTGGGATATCTTCTAATGTAGCTCAATCCTATCCTAGGCGAAGCGACGCCGTAGCAGCGGTTGGATAACCAATAAAGCCACAGCGGCAAATCCTACTAGAACCAGCAAGGCAGCGCCAAAGGTAACCTCTCCCCAAGGTGCGTTCATGACCACGCCACTTAAGTTCCAATTGGGATAGAGGTAAACGTAGCGGATAGGTTCGATGGCGTAGCTGAGGGGATTGAGGCTAGCTACAACTTGCAACCAGATGGGCATAAACGATAGCGGTGCCAAAGCTGTGCTGGCAAACAGCAAGGGCAAGTTGGTCACAAAAATAACCGCAATTAACTCCACGTGACCGGGAAGGGCAAAAGATAGCCCCAAACTCAAGCCAGTTACCCCCAAAACGAGTAAAAAGACCGCCAAGGCAATGATGCCCAACCCCGACAAACTGGGCAATCCCGCGCCTAGAAAACTCGCCGCGCCAATAATGAAAGCGGTTTGAATGAAACTAATGCCGACAATATAAATAGCAGAGGCAATTACAATGGAAAAACGGGTTGCCAGGGGAGCGACCAACAAGCGATTGAGAAAGCCAAATTCCCGGTCGAACATCACCGGCAAACCAGCATTTAAAGCGCCGCTAAAGGCGGTAAAAACAATAATGCCAGCGGCGAGAAATTGGGGATAGTTGATACGATCGCCAAATACACCTTCCGGCATGTTTTGGAACAAAGCGCCGAACAATACCAACCACATCAGGGGTTGAATGATACCAGCAATTAAAGTGGCCGGACGTCGTTTTAATTGAATTAACAAACGGCGATTGAGGGCAATGGTTTCTTGGATGAATTCGGCGAAGAGATTTTCTTGGGCAAGTTCGCCGGTGGTGGTTTGGGTTTGAGGGGAAGTAACGCTGCTACTCATAATGCGAATGGTTTGATTTCTACTGGTTTTTTCAAGAATAACGAGAGCTAGGCCATGTTTTCTTTTTTCTGGGATTTGGGGTCTCGGTTTTGGGTGGCGGCTAAATCCGCATCCAACAGGGTTTGCCCCGTAGCGGCTAGGTACACATCATCCAAGCTGGGTCGCGATTGTGCAATGCCAAAGGTGGGCAATCCTGCTGCTTGTAAAGCCGATTGAATGGTGCTGAGGGCATCGCTTTGGGAGTCTACTACCAAGTTTAGGGTATTGCCCTGGGCGGTGTTGACGATCGCTTGGCGAACGATAGGTAGCGATTGCAGCAGGTCTCTGGCTTTTTCCGCTTCTTCGGTGGGGGTAAACTCCCGAATGCGTAACGTAATGCGATCGCCTCCAATTTTATCTTTTAACTCTCCCGGGGTGCCGCAATCGATGGTCTTGCCGCGATCGATAATGGCTACCCGGTCAGCGAGGGCATCAATTTCTTCGAGGTAGTGGCTGGTGATTAAAATGGTGGTTCCCTGACTTTTCAACTGCCGCAGGAAATTCCATACCGCCAGACGGCTTTCAATATCTAATCCTACCGTCGGCTCGTCTAAGACCAACACGGGGGGTTCGTGCAGCAATCCCGCTGCCAAATCCAAACGCCGCCGCTGACCGCCGGAATATTTGCCGGTTTTGGTGTCGATGATGTCTTCGATGTCTAGCAGCGAGGCAAGTTTTTGGATTTTTGCTTTAGCAACATCTGCTTTTAAATGGTACAGGCTGGCTTGCAGTTGCAGCAGTTCCCGACCGGTGAGCACTTTATCTAAAGCAACTTCCTGTGCCACATATCCCAAGCGCCGCCGCGCCTGTCTGGGTTGTTTGGCAACGGAAATGCCGCCAACTTCCAAATCGCCTTTGTCGGGTTTGGCAAGGGCGCACAAACAGCGAATGGTGGTGGTTTTGCCCGCACCGTTGGGACCTAGCAAGCCAAAAATTTCCCCGTTTTTTACTTCTAGGGAAACATCTTTGACCGCTTCGTTGTCGCCATAGCGTTTGTATAGGTTGCGGATGGCAATGGCAGTATCCATAAATATTTCTTCGCTTAAATATTTTTTAACAAATCTACACGGTTCGATTGTATTGTAAACCAATTTCACCCGCATCTAGCAGCTTGGTGGCAGGGAAAATCGCCCAACCAGCGTAGGCACGCTCCCAAATCCTGTCTATCGTTTCTATTTGGGATGGCAAATTGTCTCCAACCCAACATCGTGGATAATTGTTCATAATAACGATAATGCGCAGCAACTACGGAATTGGTTCTTTGCAAAACGCACCTACATACAACCATCCCAAACCAGCCAAACGCGCTCTGCTGTTAATCAATCCCAATTCGCGCCAGGGGCGAAAAAATCGGTCGGCGGCGGTGAAACATTTGGAAGCGGTGGGGATAGAATGCGTACAGGCTCATCCCCAACATCCGAGCGAGTTTGCCGATACGATCTGCCAGTATCGCGATCGCGTGGATGCGGTCATCATTGGCGGTGGCGATGGTACACTAAATGCGGCGGCGGAAGGGTTGGTGGAGACGCAGTTGCCTTTGGGGATTCTCCCGTTAGGAACGGCGAATGACTTGGCACGCACTTTAGGCATTCCTACGACACTTCCTCTGGCCTGTCAAGCGATCGCTACGGGCAAACGCCACCGCATCGACCTCGGTTGCGTCAACGGCAAATACTTTTTCAACGTAGCCAGCATTGGTTTGAGTGTCCGCATTACCCAACGACTCACCAAAGCAGCCAAGAAACGTTGGGGGGTGTTTGCTTATGCGGTAGCTGCCATTCAAGCGATTTGGCAAGCTCGACCTTTTTCCGCACTGATCGAACACAACCAGACTTTTATTCCCGTCAAAACCATTCAAATTGCAATCGGGAACGGACGCTACTACGGGGGTGGCATGACTGTCGCCCACGATGCCACGATTGACGACCAGCGTTTGGATTTGTACAGTTTGGAAATGAAGCGCTGGTGGCAGTTGTTGGTATTGCTGCCTGCTTTTTGGAGCGGTCGCTACGATACCCGTTTGGGGGTACGCACTTTGGAAGGTCAGGAAATTTCCATCCACACCCGTTCTCCCTTCCCCATTAATACAGATGGGGAAATTACTTCGTATACGCCTGCTCACTTCCGTTTGCATCCCCAAGCTATTTCTGTGTACATCCCCGCCAATCCCCCAAGACGGCGATTTTAGTGGGGTGGTTTTCATGGGGCATTTTTGGAAGTATATTTCGATACAAAAAAGCCAGAAGTTCTGGTTGACTGCGGGGAACCCACAAGGAATACTCCGAAGCAATTGGTTTTTCCTAAGCATCTTTGGCGATGTTTTTCTAATTTTTGTATCCAAATTTAAATTTTTGTACGAACTGGCTTTGTCCCTGCTAAGATACCCTAACTGTATGCTTTTTAGAAAACTCTCCCAATCGTCAATTCACGGCAATTCCTGCTAGTATAGGTTTAAGGCTGTCGCAATTTAGTTGGGAACATACCTCTTGGTTTGTCATTTTCTTGTTGGCGGACCAAGAAAAGGAGATGGCAAATGGCAAGAAATTATTTTTCCAGTCCAAACTCGGAGGCAACAGCAAGCGCATATCGCAGCATTCTCTTGTGGTTTAAAGAAAGACAATACCACGTTGATAGTACCGAGGCCGACGGGGTCTACTTAATTCAAGCGGCAAAATCGGGAACTCTGCGTACTTTGTTCGGTGCCAATTTGGCTTTCAAAGTAAAAATCTACGACTCTGAAGCGCCTTCTACCCCAAACGAATTTATTGTAGAAACCAGCACTGGCAAATGGGTGCAAAATTTAGCTGGTGCTGGTATTACGTCGATGGTGTTGGGTGGATTTCCCATTATCACTGGCGTGGCTAGTGCGGGTTGGGCATTGGTGCTGGAAAATCAACTTATCGATCGGATCAAAAATACTTTAGAGTTGACCTGCATCAAACGCGAAGAAGCCCCTTCTGCAAGGAATCCCCAGGGGGATATTCAACCTCAAACAAGCGATCGCACTTCCCAGGAGCGCTTGCAAAAATTGGAAAAAGCTTTAGAAGCAGGCATCCTCACCGAAGAAGAGTTTCAAATGAAGAAGGCAGCTTTGGAATCAGAAGCTGATGAAGAGGTGATGGAAGCTGCCATCCAGAAGAAACTCGAACAGTTGCACGAAGCCTTTTCCAACGGTATTTTAGACGCCAATGAATACGAGGCGAAAGTACAGGAAGTGGAAGCGGCTGCTAAGAAACAGTTGGAGCAAGAACAATATGAGAAGGAAAAAGCCGAAAAAATTGCCAAATTTACCGAAGCGCTAGAAAATGGCATTCTCACGGAGGAAGAATACAAGCAGAAGATTGCCAATCTCTAGGGTTTGGTTTTTTGGTTTTACTGGGAGGATGGAGGCGATCCCAACCACAACCGTTTGCCCCAAGCCTGTTAGAAAAAGGACATTTCTCCAACGACTTCCAATCGCTTGTAATGGCTGAGGTTGAGGTAGGTATCGGCAAGTTCTTCTGCTACGGTTGGGGTAATCCATCCCATTTGTTTTAAAATCTGGATGGCAACGGCGTATTTGGCGCGTTTGGCACCATCGAGGACTTTAATTGCCAATCCCATCCCTTCCCCCTCACGACCGATACATTGAATGCCTTCTGCCCCCGCCTTGCTAATTACTTGCCCTGCGCTCAGACGCATCAACTCGGTGTCAAATTCTCCCTGTGCCGAAATCATTTCGGGATAATGCAGCATGGCTCGACAAATGCGCTCCATATCCAGGTTATCCCCAGAACTGAGGTGAGCGTAGAGCGTCGCCATTTGCACCAGCTGCATGTAGTAGGTGGGAGCGCCGCAGTCGTCTCTAGCGCTAATAAATTCATCGGGTGGCATGCCCAGCATTTCCGCCACTTTACCGATAATCAGTTGCTGGACGGGATGGTTTTTTTGTAAATAATTATTTAACGACCAATTGCGCTGGCGACAAACGCTCAACATGCCGGCATGTTTGCCAGAACAGTTGTGTTCGAGGGGGCTGGTGCGACCCTCTGGAATCGGACATTGCAGGTCTGTGGGTTCCACGTCGCTGCGCCACAAAATCCGAAATACCTGCCGCACTTGGTCCATTTTCCCTTTGTGGGAAGCACACATGACGGCGAGGTCTTTGTCGTTGAGTTGGTATTGTTCGAGGACCCCCGTACCGATGGTGGCTAGAGCTTGAAAGGGTTTGAGAGCAGAGCGCACGAAAGACCCCGCACTGGCATCACCGGCTAAGGAAAGAATCCTACCCCGATTGTCGCAGACTACGGCTTGGACGCGGTGTGTCGATTCGACAATACCTTCTCGCAGCAGTCTGACTTCTAATTCTTCAACTTGATGTCGTTTTCCCCTGGTCATGGGTTAAACTTTAGCATTTCCCTCAACGGTTGCAAAGGGGTGGGGATGGATTTGATGCCCCTACAAGAAATTCCAGGCTATCCCCCCTGCCAGAAAGAGCAATCCCCAGTATCGGAAGGTTTGGTGCATTCGCCGCAATAGGGGTTGAATTTGATAGTCTGCCAACAAGCGATCGCGCACTTGCATTTCCGGGGTTTTGGTCCAAGACTGGCCGTCGTACCACCCCGACTCTTCGTATTCTATCCGCGATTTGACCAAGCGATCGCGCACGTATTTCCAACCCAGATACAGGCGCAGCCACACCAACAGTAGTAGAAACCCCGCTCCCCCCGAAGATGCCAGAAAAAAATGCGCCGGATCCTCTTGTGGGGGATAGCTAGCCGCCGCCACCGGTCCAAAAACCATCCAACTGCCCCCCCAAATCCAGATGGCTTTTCTGATATAGGCGCCTGGGGTTTGGGTAGCCCAACGGTAAAACCAGGACGATTGTAGTTGTTGGTACTCGTTGAGGGGCTGTTGTTCGGTAGGAACCGGACAAAATTCCACAGAACGTTCTGGTGCCATGATTTAGTTTCCTGTAGGAACGACCGAAGAGTAGGGAATGTGTTGGGCGTGACCCCAAAATGCTTCTAGATTGTAATATTCGCGCTGTTGGGGCTGTAAAATATGAACGATCGCTTCTCCGTAGTCCAAAAGAATCCAGATGCCTTCCGACTTCCCTTCCACCCGCAAAGGCTGGCGCTGGTACTGCTGTTCCACCTTTTCTTGGATAGATTGAGAAATAGCGCGTGCTTGCGCCTTGGAATAGCTGGTTACCAGAATGAAGTAATCGGTTAAATAAGATACTTCCTCAACGTAGACCAGCAAAATATTTCCCCCTTTCCGCTCGTCTGCCGCCGTAGCCATGGTGGTGGCTAGCTGCCAGCTGGGGTCGTCGGATTGTTGGTTGTCAGCTGCTAGGGTGAGTCGTTGAGATTGGGAATATTCAGCCATCCAGGAATTCCTATTTGCTTACTCGTCTACAAAGATTAATTTAAGCCGATTTTTCGCGGACCTTTTGCCGTTGTTTTTCTTTTTTGGCCGCTGACATCGACCAGTTGCGAGTTTCTAACGTACGCGGGTGAATGGTACGATGGGTTTTGAGCATGTGTTGGATGGAAGCATCGCAAGTCGCCCAAACGGCTTGCAAGAGGCTTTGATAGCTAAGCGATCGCAGATACTCCAATTGGGGCGTATCGCCGCGACCCGGTTCCAAGCTATCCGCCAAAAACACCACGCAGCTCAAAGCATCCATATTAGGTTTGCCCAGGGTGTGGTTGCGAACGGCTTCCAAAATGGTTTCGTCGCGCACCCCAAAGCGATCGCGCGCTACAATGGCACTCACATCGGCATGGAGCAAATGGGGATTTTCCCGCAAAATCGGGTCGATTTCCAACCCTTCCGCACCGGCCATTTCCAACAAGCGATCGCCAGGAAAATACTTCGCCAGGTCGTGTAACAACCCAGCTGCCGCTGCTTGGCGACTATTGAGGTGGTGTGCCACTGCCAAATCAGTAGCCATTTGCTCGACCCCGAGAATATGGCGAATTCTTGGCTGGGGAACATTCTCCGCCAACCAAGCCAGCACCTCATCCCGCATTCGGTTGTACTCCTTTTCGTTGCTTTTTAAATCCACAGGAAGTAAAAAGTTTTTGCATCCTCTTATGCCCTAGAGTAGCAAATTTTTCCAGTTCCTTGTAGAGTCCCCGGGAGCAACAGCATGCCACCGGATCCCGGGGGAGGCCCTCAACCAGGGATCAATTGAGAAAACAACCCCTCATACTCCCTCAAAGCGCGATCGAAACTGTACTGAGCCACCGCATATTCGCGCCCCTGGCGTCCCAAATACGCAGTTTTCTCGCGATTTGCGTACAACTCGCGAATGCCACCGGCCAAAGCAGCGGGATTTTCCGGTTCCACCACCAAGCCCCCACCGCTGCGGCGAATGGCTTGGGCCGCCGACCCATTGGCAGACACCGACCCCACAATGGCCCGACCGCTGGCTAAAATCACCGGAATTTTGGAAGGCATATTAAAAGAAATATTACGTTTTTGCACCACCAATCCCACATCCGCAGCCGCCAGCATATCCGGCAGCATTTCTCGGGGTTGAAACGGGCGCAGCAACACATTGGTACCGGGTTGGTATTCCTGTTTGAGGGTTTCTAAAGCCTTGGCTTCTCCCACAATAACAAACCGCACATCAGGCAAGTCCTGCAATTGTGCGGCCGCCGCCACCACCGTTTCCAAGCCCTGGGTAAGCGCAATGTTGCCCGAATAAAGCACCACAAATTTGCCCTGCAACTGATTTTCCCGACGAAAAGCACTCTCGGCTTGGGACAAAGGTCGGATAAAATTCACATCCACCCAATTGGGAATCTGTACCAACTTTTGCGGCGGAACCTGTTTGTTTAATAAATTATCGGTGAACCCATCAGCAATCACCGAAATTTTGCTGGCATGGCGATAGGCAAATTTTTCTAAAATACGAAATACCCCAATCAAAAAAGAATTTTTCAACAAACCCACTTGAATCGCCCCATCGGGCAAAATATCTTGTACGTTAAGCACCAAAGGACAGCGGTAAATCCATCGCAGTAACGTTGCTGGCAGGCAAACCGGTAAAGGAGGCACCGTCGCAAATACCAAATCGGGACGCCACCCGTTGAACGCTTGCGGCAAACTGGAAACCACAAAGCTACCGTCTAAAAGAATCCGGTCGAGCAGACCCGGATCCGAACGGACCCAGACATAGCTGCGCTGTACCCGGACACCTTGCCTTGGTTCCACCAGATAGAACTTACCGCGATAGTCGGAATAAATTTGCCGTTGGGGATAGTTGGGCATGCCGGTAATGACCCGTACTTGGTGCCCCCGGCGAACCAATCCTTCTGCTAGTTCGGTCATCAACGGGGCGATGCCAATGGGTTCGGGATGGTAATTGTAAGAATAGATGACAATACGCATAAATTTGGGGAAAAATGGATTTTGTACGAGATGAAGTGGGTAGGTTAGCTAGGAAAATCTAGGCTTTACCGTGGAAAAGTTGGTTCTCTACCTTTCATCTTTCATGTTTCCCAGCCATTTCCCCCGACTTCTTCAACAAAAATATTGATATGGAATCTCGATTTTGATTGGGGCAGCTGGGAGAAACTTTCTGCTCTATCTTCAAGCTGCCAATCGCGGTAGACTGTTTGTGTTTGACTCGATTTTAAGGAGTAGGTCCCCTCACTGATGGATGTATCTTCGGCTCGCATTTTAGACGGCAAAGGATTGGCGAAGAAAATCCAAGCAGAAATCGGCACCCGTGTGGCAGAAATTCGGGCCGGGGGGCAGCGTCCCCCCGGACTGGCCGTGTTGATGGTGGGAGAAGACCCCGCCAGCGCCACCTATGTCCGCAATAAAGAGAAAGCTTGCGATCGCCTGGGTATTGCTTCCTTTGGTCGTCATTTTCCCACAGAAACCACCCAAGAAGAACTGGAATCCGCGATCGCGACCCTCAACCAAGACCCCCAGGTAGATGGCATTTTGGTGCAATTGCCGCTTCCCGACCACCTCAATGCCGTACAAGCCCTCTACCAAATCGACCCGCAAAAGGACGTTGATGGCTTACATCCCACCAACATGGGTCATTTACTGCGGGGAGAACCAGGTTTGCGCAGCTGTACCCCTTCTGGCGTCATGCGGTTGTTGCAAGAATATAAGATCGAGCCCCAAGGCAAACGGGCCGTGGTGGTTGGACGCAGTATTTTGGTGGGCAAACCCATGTCCTTAATGCTGCTAGACGCCAACGCCACGGTGACCATGGCCCATTCTCGCACCCAAGATTTAGCCAGTTTGACCCGCGAGGCTGATATCCTGGTAGCAGCAGTGGGTCGTCCGCTGATGTTTGGGGCTGACGCCGTCAAACCGGGGGCTACAATCATTGATGTGGGCATCAACCGCGTCTACGACGAACAAGCCGGCAAAGCCCGATTGATTGGCGATGTCGATTTTGCAGCTGTTCAAGAAAAAGCCAGCTATATCACGCCGGTTCCTGGTGGCATCGGTCCCATGACAGTTACGATGCTGCTACACAATACATTGGAAAGTTACCTCCACCGCACCGGCGCGGCCTCCTCCTAAGGAGACAGCTGTTGGTGTGGGGGCGATGCCCTGAGCTTGCCAAAGGGCGCTGCTGTGTAGGGGCGAACGGCGTTCGCTCGAAGTCCACCACGAGGGTTGAAGGGATGGTATCCAGGAAAGTTGCCAATTTCGATCTATCAACGTACATGGCACAACGAAAGGCGTGGGTAGAAGAGGCCTTAGACCGGTCGCTGCAAATCGGCCAGCCGGAAACAATTTACGAGTCCATGCGCTATTCCTTGCTGGCAGGAGGCAAACGCTTGCGACCCATTCTGTGCCTGGCTACCTGCGAGTTGGCTGCGGGAACTGTGGAGATGGCGATGCCCACAGCTTGTGCCTTGGAAATGATTCACACCATGTCTTTAGTCCACGACGATTTGCCGGCTATGGATAACGATGACTACCGGCGGGGGCAGCTCACCAACCATAAGGTATATGGGGATGATATTGCCATTTTGGCAGGAGATGGTCTGCTGGCTTATGCTTTTGAATATATTGCCACGCAAACGCAAAGCGTACCGGCCGAGCGGTTGGTGCGGGTAATTGCCCAAGTAGCGCGTGCTGTTGGGGCTGCCGGTCTGGTGGGCGGTCAAGTGGTGGATTTGGAATCTGAGGGCAAACTGGATATTTCCGTGGATACCCTCAATTTTATCCACCGCCACAAAACCGGGGCTTTGTTGGAAGCCTGTGTGCTTTCCGGGGCGACCCTGGCGGGGGCCAGCGAAGCGGATTTGCGCCGGTTGTCGGTGTACGCCCAAAATATCGGCTTGGCTTTTCAGATTGTGGACGATATTCTGGATGTTACGGCCACGCAAGAAGCTTTGGGGAAAACCGCTGGCAAGGATGTGACAGCGAAAAAGGCCACCTATCCTGGTTTGTGGGGATTGGAAGCCTCCAAACAAGAAGCGATCGCGCTGGTCGAAGCCGCCAAGGAGCAACTAGAACCGTTTGACGAACGCGCCCACCCCCTCGCAGCGATTGCAGATTTTATTACCACCCGCAGTTACTAATGGGGCGACGATGTATCATTTCAGCGTTTTAAACGTTTTCCAAAATCGCGTCTTGGTGGTGGCGGTGGTTGCCTGCATCGCTGCTCAGGTATCCAAGTTTTTGGTGGATTGGTTGAAAAACGGCAAGCCCAACTGGCACGTTTTGGTGGAAACCGGCGGCATGCCCAGTTCCCATTCAGCTTTGGTAACGTCTCTGGCAGCAGGCGTGGGACAAACGGCTGGCTGGAGCAGTATGGAATTTGCGATCGCGGCTATCTTCGCTGCCATTGTCATGTACGACGCTACGGGGATTCGGCGTGCCGCCGGCAAACAAGCCAAAATTCTCAATCAAATGATTGAGCTATTCCAACAAGAGGAACACGAATTCAGCGAAGACAAACTCAAAGAACTGCTCGGACACACACCTTTCCAAGTTTTGGTAGGATCGGTATTGGGTCTGGCCGTTTCTTGGATAGCAGCCCCCACGTACTAAAGTTGGCAC
This sequence comes from Geitlerinema sp. PCC 9228, assembly GCF_001870905.1. NCBI lineage: Bacteria > Bacillati > Cyanobacteriota > Cyanophyceae > Geitlerinematales > Geitlerinemataceae > Geitlerinema > Geitlerinema sp. PCC 9228. Next base: position 34,511 of record NZ_LNDC01000140.1, on the reverse strand, counting down.
TTGCAACCAACGAACGATTGACCTTCTTTCTATTGTAACTGTTTCCACGGCAAACGCTTGTCGCTGGCAAGGGCAAGGCTATGAGAAAATACATATCTGCTTGGGTGCTGCTACCAGCATTTCTTTCTCTCTCAGCCACCAGCAGTCCGGGACCGATGTCGGTTTACCTGCAACGGGTGAGCCAAAGCGCGCTCACGACGTCGGCGACCACAGAAGCACGCCCATCACCCCCCCCCACTCGGGAAATATCCCCACCATCTCGATGGGCTGGGGCCAGCTTGCGATTGCAGGTGCTGGATTTTCTCTTTTCCCACTATCCTAGCTTTCAAAGCCAACATCTGGACCAACACCTCGTCAACTACCGGCGCTATCTAGACACCTACGGTCCTCCCGATATTTTAATCGTAGGCAGTTCCCGCGCCCTCCAAGGCATCCATCCCCAACAACTCCAGCAAGCCTTGGCAGCCCAAGGCTATCCCCGAGTCAAAGTATATAACTTCGGCATCAACGGTGCCACTGCCCAGGTGGTCGCCTTGGTCCTACAACAGGTGCTACCCCCCGACCAACTTCCGGATGTGATTCTCTGGGGAGACGGTTTGCGTGCCTTTAACAGCGGCCGTACCGATAAAACCTTTCAAGCCATTCAAAACTCCCGCGCCTACGAGTTCCTGCAGGCTGGCCTTCGTCCTCTCCTCAGCCACCATCCGGCTTTACCGGCGGCTTTGTGCGGTGGCGACGCTTCCAGGAATACCGCAGCCAGGACCAACCATCGTAGCCACCATGTCATGCGATCGCTTTGGCAATCCCAGCAGCAAAAACTGCGCCGAGACTGGCAGCAAACCGTTGCCGAAACCCCCCTAACCGAACTGAAAAACTGGAATTTAACCGGCATCCCAGACTTCCTACGCCAACCCTGCCCGAATTTCCTAGAAACCCCCCCTACCAACATCCCCATTTCCATGCCACCATCAGGCAGCAAAACCCCGGATACTTGGGGATTTGTCGCAGTCAGCCAGCAATTTCGTCCCGAACCATACTATCAAAATTACCCCAAAGTACCGGGCAAATATGACGGCGACTACCAGCCATTTCAATTGCAAGGACCGCAAACCCAAGCGTTGAGATCGGTTCTCAATTTTGCCAGAGGACGCCATATTCCTGTCATTGTGGTTAACCTTCCCCTTTCCCAACCCTATCTCGATGCCACCCGCCGCCAGTACCAAGCCAAATTCCGCCAGTTTATGCAACAGCAAGCCGAGCAGTATAATTTTATCTTTCGGGATTTATCGCAACGTTGGGTCAACGAATACCAATATTTTGAAGACCCCAGCCACCTCAACCGCTACGGTGCGGCAGCTGTAGCCCAACAGTTAGCCAGCGATCGCACCATTGGTTGGTCTTCACTGCTCCAAGACCCTTCCTAAGAACTCCCATCAACGAATCGCAACGTCGAAGCCGGCAGCCATCCGAACAAGTGTTGTAAACTACATCAAAGGACCGCCCATAAAGAAAACAATGTCCCAACAACCATCCAACAAGATGAAAGTAGCGTCTTTGCCTACCGAAGTTATTTTGACAAAATCCTCCCAATCTTTGGGCAAAATTCACCTAGACTGGATGCCCCAACCCGGTCACTATCTCAATCTAGAAGGGGAAACCTACGCCGTTCTAGAACGGCGGCATCGCTACCAGTTAAAATCCGGTCGCTACCGGCTCGATCGAATTGCTCTGTACGTACAATCTGCACCCGGATCGCCTGTCGAAAGAAGCTTTACCAACGGTCGCTGGGTTCTCGGAGATGCCACCTGCCGCTACAATGCCGGCTCGGAAATTATTCGCTGTGCAGTGAATCCAGAAGGACCGTGCCAACAATGTCACTATTATGAACCCAAGGATGCCTCCACATCCTCCTAACCCCAACCACCTGCTAGCGATAGATCGTTCCATCCGGTGCGATCGCACCTTGCAACTGCGCATCTTCGAGCAGCGTTCCAGTTAAATCGGCACCTTCTAAATTGGCACCGATTAAAAGGGCACCGCTAAGGTCAGCATAACTCAGGTCAGCATTTCTGAGGCTGGCCCCCCTCAAATCCGTGGGAAAATCGTCCCGCAGGCGTTCCACTCCCAAGTTAGCACGGTACAAGTGAGCGCCATCGAGCTGTACTTCGCACAGAGAAGCCCCACTAATATGAGCGTAGCTGAGATCGGTGTTTTTTAAATTCGCAAATCCCAAATCCGTCCGCTGGTCGGAGGTGGACCGCAAATCCACTTCAAAAAGCATGGCTCGAAACAAATTCGCTCCAGTAAAATTGGCACCGCAGAGAATAGCCTTACTTAAGTTGGCAGTTTCTAAATGGGTGCGCACCAACTTGGCATTGCTCAAGTCGGCTTCCCGCATGACCGCCGCCCCAAGATTGGCCTCTTGAAAATCCGTCCCCCACAACAGTGCCTCGCTGAGGTTGGCTTTTTGGAAGTTAGCCCCGCTAAAATCGCTTTTGCCCAAACGAGCCTGGCGCAAATCTGCCTCGCTAAAGTCAGCACCGCTCAGGGTCACCTCAATTAAGTCAATTTCCCGCAGAATGCTGCCGCGAAAACTTTTTTGACCGTTTAAATATTGCTTGAGAATTGCCGCCGCATCCATAAAAATCAAAAAATGTCAAGGAAATTCCGCGAGAGCGATCGCACCTGCGACCGCCCATCTTACCAAAAAAACACCTAAGCTGTGGAGCTGGATTGGGAGTGGGCACCCACCAACTCTGCCATCAATTCTGCCACGGGAACGATCCGTTGCGCCCGTCCGGCATTCGCTCCAGCAAAGACCAAACCATTTTCCACATCTCCCCGTGCGGCTCGATCCAAAACGCGGATAATACAATAAGTTTCCTTACGTTCGCGGCAGGCACAGGTCTTCAAACAGTTAGCAATGCAGCGTTTTTCCAAGTCTTCAGACCCCGCGATCGCTGCTTCAGCAAACGCATTGCGCAAGGCCCTTCCCGGCAATCCCACCGGCGAAGGTACAATCGTCACATCTTCCGGACGCGCCTGCAAGTGAAACTCCTTATATCGCGGATGCGCATCGCATTCTTCCGTAGTAATAAAACGGGTGCCCATCTGTACGCCATTGGCCCCTTTCGCCAACATGCGATCGATATCTTCACGGTCCCAAATACCACCAGCAGCAATAACCGGAATCTCCGCCTTCACCTGTTCCCGCAGGTACGTTGCCAACTCCGGAATCACCCGTTCGGTATTCAACGCTTCCGAATCCAAATCCTCGTACTTCGCACCCAAATGACCGCCAGCGGTTTTCGGACACTCGACAATCAAACCATCCGGCAGACGTCCGTAGTTGCGCTTCCACTTGCGGCAAAGAATTTGCGCCGCTCTGACCCCCGACACAATGGGCACCAAAGCCACTTCTGGATGCTCGGCCGTGTACTCCGGTAGCTGCAACGGCAACCCAGCACCGGCAATAATAACATCCGCACCGTTCGCCGCCGCTGTTTCCGCCAAATCCGGATAGTCGCGCGCCGCTACCAAGATATTCACGCCAATGATGCCATGGGGACTGAGCTGGCGTGCTTTTTGAATTTCGTCAATTAACGCTTTTTTGTTAGCCTCGAAAAAATTGCCTCGGCGGCGGTTGCTGTCGTAGTAGGGAGAGTTAAATCCCAACCCCACCGCTGAAATAATCCCGATACCGCCAGCATTGGCCACCGCACTCGCTAGGGAGGCACCGGAAATCCGAATTCCCATGCCTCCCTGGATAATGGGATAGCGCGCTTGGTGATTGCCAATTTGTAAGGAAGGTAATGTACGAAATGTCATAGTTTCTCCTGGGCACTATTACTTTATAACACTTTGGTAATATAAAAAGCTGGTCTTGGGCAAGGAGTTTTCCGAACCACCAACGTTCTCCATACATCGGACAACTGCTATAAAATAGCCAGCAACCAGCATTGCTAGTTGCCGACTGAAAAAAACGGATTGCCGAAATCTCCGCCGCAAATTTCTTAAACCGCTTGCGAGAGGCGTGGTTTCAAATCTTGGTTGAGATAGGCATCAAACAAAGCTGCTACATTGCGTACCAGCAAGCGACCGGCCGGGGTAACCTGAATTTTCTCCGGCGAGTTCACCACCAAACCGTCTTCTACAAATTCCTGCAGTTGCTCGTTGACATCGGCAAAATAACTGTCGAAGTCTAGATTGTGCCGTTGGGAAAAGGCATTTTTATCCAGGGTGAAGTTGGCCATGATTTGCTTGATGGCATCGCGACGGATTTTATCCTCTGGTTTTAATTTCACACCTTTGGCAATGGGAATTTCACCATTGTCGATCGCTTGGTAGTACTCTTTCAGGGTTTTGTGGTTTTGCACGTAGACATCGTCTAGCATGCTGATGGAGGTGGCACCGAAGGCTAGCAAATCGGCCTCTTCTTGGGTGGTGTATCCCTGGAAGTTGCGATGCAGTTTGCCTTGTTCCTGTGCGATCGCGAGTTCGTCTTCCGGCTTGGCAAAGTGGTCCATGCCAATAAAACGATATCCCCCATTGGTTAATTTCTCAATCGTCAATTTGAGAATATCCAATTTTTCCTCCGCTGAAGGTAGCGCCTCGGTGGGAATGTTCTTCTGAACTGGTTTCATCCAGGGAACGTAGGCAAAGCTAAAGACCGCAATGCGATTGGGATCCAAACCCAGAGTTTTCTCTAGGGTATCCCCAAAGGTGGCCAGGGTTTGGTGAGGTAAGCCATAGACCAAATCCACATTGGCACTATCGAAACCAGCTTCCCGAATCCAAGACATCACATCAAACAGCATCTCTTCTGGCTGGATACGGTTGATGGCTTCTTGCACTTGCTGGTTGAAATCTTGAATGCCGAAGCTGATGCGATTGAATCCCAAATCCCGCAGGAAGAAAATATAATTTCTATCTACGTACCGGGGACTAATTTCAATGGAAATTTCCGCATCCTCAGTAAATTGAAAGCTGTCGCGAAACTTGCTCCAAAGCTTTTTAATTTGATGGAGATTGAGATAGTTTGGCGTTCCCCCTCCCCAGTGCATTTGGGTAACTTGCCGTTGGGAATCCACCAAAGAGGCGATTTGGTCGATGTTTTGGAAAACGCGGTCTAGATAGGGAGGGACAATGCGGCGGTTTCTGGTGATAATGGTATTGCAGCCGCAAAAATAACAGGCACTCTCACAGAAGGGAATGTGGCAGTACAGGGAAATGGGTGATTTCTGTTGGTTTCCCGTTGCGATCGCTTGGTGTAGATCCGCTACGTCAAACTCCTGGGAAAACATAGGCGCTGTTGGATAGCTGGTGTAGCGGGGGGCCGGACGATCGTATTTTTTTAATAAATCGGGATGAAATTGAACGGTTTGCGATAGTACTCCCATTAGCAGTCTCTCAATACAGGATATTTCCAAGCGGTTTGCAAATTTAAGGACAGCCGATTTGAGAAGGTTTGTCTTCTTTGGCTGGCGCTATTGACAACTTCAAAAAAGAGCAATCCAGTTTCAAAAAAAGGATTTTGTAGGGAAAACTTACCGGCTAGGCTGCCACCGAGCCAGCCGGTTATTGGGGATCCACTTCAAAGCAGTTCGAGCCACTTGTCTTTACATTGAAGAATTTTAATCACTGTATAGCTATCAAGCGAATTTTGTGCGAAAACTTTTCATAACTTAACAGATTTATAGAGAGAGCGGGGGGAGATTGATTAAAAATAGAGATTTTGGGGGTGCGATCGCTAGTCACAGCCACAATGATGATATACATTTATATAGCGATGCAACTATAAAAAAGGAAACCGGACAACCGTGGTGAATACGCTACCAAAAGAAAATCCCCAAGGATCCACGCCTAACGTGAAAGTTCCTCAGAAAGAAACCGTCTTTACCCCCCGCTTTTACACCACCGACTTCGACGCCATGGCGGCGATGGATTTATCCTCCCAGGAAGACGAGTTGCGTGCGATCCTCGAAGAACTGCGCGCCGATTACAACCGCGACCACTTCCAACGGGATGAAGAATTCAACCAATCCTGGGACCATCTAGACCCCGAAACCCGCCAAACCTTCATTGACTTTCTGGAACGCTCCTGTACTTCCGAATTTTCTGGCTTTCTCCTGTTCAAAGAACTATCCCGACGCCTCAAAAATAGAAATCCCCTACTCGCAGAAGCCTTTCATTTGCTGGCGCGGGATGAAGCGCGGCATTCCGGATTTCTCAACAAATGCATGAGCGATTTTAACCTTTCCCTAGATTTGCGCCACATGACCAAAACGCGCAAATACACCTTTTTCAAACCGGAATGGGTGATTTACGCCGTCTATCTATCGGAAAAAATCGGCTATTGGCGCTACATTACCATTTATCGCCACCTGGAAAAACATCCCGAATGGCGCTTTTATCCGCTATTTAGCTATTTCAAACGTTGGTGTCAGGATGAAAACCGCCACGGAGATTTCTTTAACGCCTTGTTGCGATCGCAGGGCAAACTGTACAACAATTGGAAAGCGAGATTGTGGGCGCGTTTCTTCCTGCTCACTGTCTTTGTCACCCACAGCGTCACCGTACACGAACGAGACACCTTTTACACCAGCGTAGGACTCGATCCCACCGAATTCGACCGCCACGTCATTCGCAAAACCAACGAAACCTCAGCGCGTGCTTTCCCCGTCATTCTCGACGTGGACCATCCCCAATTTTTCCCACGAATGCAAAAATGCTGCACCCTGAACCAAAAAATGGCTGCCATCGACCAAAGCCACCGACCCAAAGCCATTAAATGGTTGCAAAAGCTGCCTCTAGCTGCCTCCATGTTGGGTCACGTGGTGCGCATGTATTTCATCAAACCCATTTATGTAGAACCCCAACGAGGAATTGCCAAGTAAACCAACCTGCCAGCCAGCAAATACCAGGCAAGCGGATGTGTGTGGGAGATTCCCATCCATCCGCTGACTCATCCCATCCAGATTCGATTCTGGATACCAGCCCAAAAGAAAAGCTACACGACGCGGCTTCAGCCCCTCTCGTAGCATCCTTTTGGGAATCCCCTCCTCTTTAGAGAGGGGAGTTATACCAAATCCGATATACATAAACCCACCAAAATGTAGGGAGAATGCCCTCGTGCCTACCCCCTACAAAAAAGACCCACAGCAGGGGATATCCCGACAAAAAATTGTGGTTTTTCCATGTCGGATTTGGTATTATTGGTATAATTTGACTTAGTTGTAATTTTTCGTAGATGAGTGTCAGTGTGCCAAGTCTGGCTCGATTCTGACCCATCAAAAGTTACCAAAAGAGCCTTGAGGAATTTCCTCAAGGCGTTGTGGGATCCCACCGTACTTACAAACGTACGCTATGACTGCTTAACTTTTATAGTTAATGCATAGTTTTGTCCAGTTTGGAAGTATCAGTAGTCAACGTGTTAGATTAAGCCGGTGTTTCTTCTACTTTGTCAGCAGGTTGCGGTTGCGATTGCTGGCGTTTTTCTAGAAACTGCGGGACGTAGGATTTTTCTAGCAATCCCAGAACGCGATTGTGTTCGTCAAGAACCGTAAGCTGGGAAAGCTGTTTTTCCTCCAGCATCATCACTGCTTCCAACAAAGTGCGTTCACCTTGAATGGTATTTTTCGCATCCTCTAGTTTGGTGATTTCTCGTACCGATGTATGGGGCCATTCTTGCGTAGAAACCAGCTTCATATCATCGACCGACAAAACACCGATGAAATGACCCATTTCGTTGGTGACAATAAATTTCTGCCATTTTTTCTGGCCAATGACATAATTATTGGCAAACTCTCGTAGAGAAAGATTTTCCGCAACAATGGGACTATCCGGCGTCACGGCATCGGCAGCTTTCAGGCGAGATAGTTTGTTTTGGACGCTGGCGGATTGTGCAGCAGAACCGGCATTTTGCAGCAAGAAGAAGCCGATCAAAATGGCCCACAGGGCGTTAATGTTGCCGTATAGGAACAGTTGCAAGCTAGCTAGGAGAATGGCAACCCAACCAAAAATTTGACCGACGCGACCGGCAAAAATAACACCTTTGTAAGCATTGCCGGTAATTTTCCAAACCAAGGATTTGAGAATGTTGCCGCCGTCGAGAGGCAGACCGGGAATGAGGTTGAAGACTGCTAGGACGAGATTAATATAGGCTAGCAGCTGAATGACTGCACCTAAAGGTCCACCAAGCGGTAAGACAGTGCTCAATCCTAAAAATAGGCCAAACAGCAAAAAGCTAACGGCCGGACCTGCGATCGCGACCCAAAAAGCCTCGGCTGGGGTTTTGGATTCTTTTTCCAAGCTAGCCAGTCCGCCGAACAGGAACAGGGTAATAGAGTTAACACCAACCCCTTGTTTGATGGCTACCAAACTGTGTCCCAATTCGTGGGCCAAAACGGAAGCAAACAGCAGCAAAGCGGCTACAAATCCAGACAACCAAGGAATATACCCGGGTAGATTGCTAAATTGCTGTGCTAAGCCACTGCCGTAGCTAAAGGTAACCAGTGCTAAAACTAAAAACCAAGAAGAGTTGATATAAAAAGGAATTCCAAATAAACTACCAACGCGAATATTTCCGTTCATAAACTCTTGGCCTCCTTTATCTTTAATAAATGGCAAGAGGCACAAGCCAGTAAATTGCATTCAAGCACTAAAATAAAGCACTTTTTTATGGCTTTCCTCTTCTTTTCGTTTCTATTGTAACGATATATTAAAAAGGCTTGCTACAATCCGGCTGTCGTGCTAACCGCCCCTAGAGATTCGGTTGAACACTGAAGCTGACCATCCAAGGCTTGATATTCCATGCATCATAGCTTTTTTGTCGTTATGAGAGCAACACAGCGATCGCTGCCGCCTAGTTTTCCACGCTGAAAGCTAAGTTTCGGGGAATATGAAGTTTTGTCAAACTTGTGATGGGTTTAACCCCACATTAGGGTAACTTAGAATATAGATGCACCCTGATGGCAGCGCCCAGTACTTTCTGGGCGTTTTTTTGTTTGGCAGCGATCGCTAGATGCCAATTTAAGGAGCGGGATTGGGAAGGCGGTTGTGCACGTCGTTAATATCCTCCAGCATTTCAGGAGTTATCTCCACATCCAGGCTCGATAAATTCTCCCGCAACTGTTCTAACGTGGTCGCACCAATAATGGTACTGGCAACGAACCAGCGCGATCGCACGAAAGCCAGAGCCAGAACCGCCGGCGAAACATTATATTTTTTGGCCAGCTCTACATATTCCGCCACCGCTTTTTGCAGATTGGGATTTTGGTAGCGACCGCCAAACTCGGGAAACTTGCCAATACGAGAGTTAGCAGGGGTTTGCTGCAAATATTTTCCCGTTAAATGACCGAAGGCCAAAGGACTGTAAGCCAGCAGCGGTACGTTTTCGTGGTAGCTAGCTTCGGCCAAAGCACCATCAAAAACCCGATTGACCAAACTGTAGGCATTTTGGATGGAAACAATTTTCGGTAAATTCAAACGGTCGGCGAGGTGGGAAAACTGACAGATTCCCCAAGGGGTTTCGTTGCTCAAACCAATGTAGCGGATTTTGCCAGCCTTCACCAAATCGGCCAACACTTCTAACTGTTCGGCAATGGGGACGCTTTCCCAATCTTGTCTGGGGTCGAATTCCACCCGACCAAATTTAGGCACGTATCGGTCCGGCCAGTGAATTTGGTACAGATCGATGTAATCCGTTTGCAACCGCTGCAAGCTGTCATTGACTGCCTGTTCGATATTGCGGCGATCGAGCCTTCTGTCTTTACCGCGAATCCAAGGCAACCTGGCGGTGGGTCCGGAAACTTTGGTGGCGACAATCAAGCTTGCGCGTTGCTGTCGCGACAACCATTTCCCAATATAGGTTTCCGTTCGTCCTTGAGTTTCAGCTTTGGCGGGAACCGGGTACATTTCCGCCGCATCAATAAAATTAATTCCCGCATCCACAGCCAAATCCAACTGCTGGTGAGCGTCCTCTACGGTGTTTTGTTCGCCAAAGGTCATCGTTCCCAGGCAAATTTCCGATACCTGGAGATTGCTAGACCCAAGTTGGTTGTATTTCATAGGGATTTTCTAAAAACTACTTTCCCCATTTTCCCCATACTTACCTGCATATGACAGGCCAACCCAACCAATCCAAAATATAAAATTTTGTAAAACTACTTGCAGGGTCTGACCCCTCATTGCTATAGTACCTATTAGTAGATGCACCCTGATGGCAGCGCCCAGTCTCTGGGCGTTTTTTCTTTTTTTAGGCTCTTTGGCAGTACGGCAGATAGGTTTGTTGATTGCCATCGCACCATCACACCAACTAGTAGACAACTCTTTTCACCAAACGCTTCACTTGTTCCGCGCCCCATCTTTCCCCTCCAGCCCAGATATGATATGCTAGTGAGGTTGTGCCTACGCATCGTATCCCTCAGCACCCCGCAGTAGCGAGACGGGGGTTCGTGCCTCCGATCTTTAGGCGATCTTTAGGTAGCTGACCAGCCTCAGCCCTTTGGGGGTTACGTTATCGGCAAGTGTTCAAGTTCCTACCTTGGGATGCGACGCCAGTCCCATGCTCTAGAACCGAGCAGTTAAACAGTTAAACCAGAAGGAAACAGTGCTGCGTTGGATCGTACCGACCGATAACATTGCTGAGGCGAACCTTACGCCGTACAGGGTAGGCGATGCCGGCTAGAACCGGAAAGAACGTAAACTGTACCTCTTTTCGTTCTCCCCCTTGGTGGGGAAGGCGACTTTAGTCGCCGTTCGTTTTTCCTCCCTGCGCTCAAGCGACAGGGCTTCCAAACGTATCGAGGATTGATGTGATGAGGAGGGCGTTGGATGGCAGGTAGCGAAGTAGCAGCCGATCTGTGGATTAACGAATACATTACCCCGTGGGACATATACACCCACGGGATTTCTCGGGTTTTGGCTTACAAAAAAACCCAATATCAAGATATGTATGTGGTGGAAACCGGCGTATACGGCAAAGCCTTGGTATTGGATGGGAAATGGCAATCTTGTACCGGAGACGAGTACCTTTACCACGAACCTCTAGTCCATCCAGCCGCCATTTTTCACGGTTCTCCCCGCAACGTTTTGGTTTTAGGAGGGGGAGAAGGAGCCACCGTTCGGGAAGTTCTGCGGTGGAATACCGTAGAAAGAGTTGTCATGGTAGATATTGACGGTGAAGTAGTGGAAGCTTGTCGCCAGCATTTAAGCGAAATGCACCAAGGTGCGTTCGACGACCCCCGTTGTGAGTTGGTCATTGGCGACGCTTTGCACTATTTGGACAATACCGAACAACAGTGGGATATTATTATTTCCGATCTATCCGACCCCATTGAAGAAGGACCATCGTTCCAACTGTTTACCAAGGAATATTTTGAAAAGGTACGGCGAGCGTTGCATCCGCAAGGTTATTTTGTGGTGCAGGCGGGTCCGGTTTCTCCGGGAGAATTAAAGCTACACTGTCGCTTGACCAATACAGTAAAAGCCGTTTTTGAAAACGTCCGCAACTACAGCAGCCACGTTCCTACCTATGCAGCTCCTTGGGGATTTATTGTTGGGTCGGCTCTTGATATTCCCGACCGTCCCCATCCGGAAGCTACTGACCAACTACTCCAACAACAAACCAAAGGTGGGTTTCGCATGTTGGATGGGGTAACGTTGTTGGGAATGTTGCAGATTCCCCTACACATTCGCCAAGCGATCGCAGCGGAAACTACGGTCTACACTCTCAAAGAACCACCGAAGTTTTTTGGCAAAGGTACGGCCGGTAGTGGTGGATAGTTGTTTGCAAGTCGCAGTGTCCGGGCATGGGGGCATCGGAGCATTGGAGAAAACAACCAATTATATCTCCCACGCTCCGCCGCTCCCACACGTAAAAAGATCGGGAGCTTGGTAGCCCTGTTGCTTTAGCACGGGGACCAAAAGCGACTCGGCGGCTTTAGCCGCAGCGATCTAATTGAGGTGACTTAGTAGAGTCGATCCATATACGTGACGATTCGCCCTAGCACGGAGAGACCCCGGCAACCGAAAGCGCGATACGCATGGCGGCACCGAGTTGCAGCAATGGCAGGGTGATGGAAGCTGCGAACGGCGACAAAAAGCAAAGGGAAACCTTCAGGTAACCCAGAGAGGCGTCTTTGACTTCGTCTAAGAGTCCGTCTTGCGGAAGTTCGCCAAATCCTTCCGGGGAATCCCCGTCGCTTTAGCGCGGGGAGTAGTCGAACCTTATTCCTTATTCCCCCACCAACAATCCCCGTACTTCCAACGCTGTTGCTGGGGCAAGTAGGACGCCGTTGCGGTAGTGGCCGGTGGCGAGGATAACGTTATTGTATCCCGCGAGTTTTTCAATGATGGGCGCTGGACGACCTTGCGGACGGGGTCGCAATCCGGACCAGGTGTTGGTAATGGTGGCGTTGGCTAGTTCCGGACAAAGGTCAAAGGCTTGTTGGGTGACCAATTGTAGCTTTTGCGTGTCTTCCTCTGGGGGAGTTCCTGCTTCGTCGGGAAATTCTACGGTGGCTCCTACCCAGTATTCTCCAGAACCTAAAGGGACAATATGCATGTCATCGCCGGTAATGACCGGTTCTGGCTGGCCGTGGCTTAAACTATCGGCGTTAGATAATCGTAGGTGAATGGCTTGTCCGAGAACGGGGTGAATTTCGGTGGTAGCGGCTAGATGGCGGGTTAAAGGGGTAGACCCCAATCCGGCAGCAACCACCAGCCAGTCTGTGGAAATTTCCTCGATGCTGCCACCAGAAGTGCAAATTTTGGTGCAGGTTTTCCGGTTTTGTTGGTCGGTGGTACAGTCAAAGTCTGTTGCTGCGACGCCGATGTGAAAGGTAACGCCATTTTGTTTGGCGGCTTCCATTAAGGTTTGGGTGAGGCGGCTAGGATGAATTTGCCGATCGCGTGGGGAAAAAACGGCACCAGCGATCGCGTTGGTATTGAGTTGTGGGTAGCGGCTTTCTATATCCCTAGCAGAAAGCAGTTCCAAAGGAATATTTTGGGATTGGCGAACGGTGACGAGGTTTTCCCAACTTTCTTGTTCTTCTGGAGTAAAATAAATTTTCAGCAATCCTTGGCGGTTGTAGGGAATCTGCTGTCCGGTTTGGGATTCGAGTTCTGGAATCAGGGTTTCGTAGCGTTGCAAACTGACCCAGCGACGCTGCCAAGCTTTACCTTTGATTTTGTGGCTAATGACGCCCATCAAAATGCCCAATGCCGCTCCTGTAGATGCTTGAGCGGGTTGGGGGTCGATAACGGTAACGGAAAGATGGGGAATTTTGCTAAGTTCGTAAGCGATCGCGGCACCCACAACGCCACAACCGACAATGGCTACCCGAGACATACCAGCAATTGCTACCAAATATCCAACGAGGGGAAAAAGAAAAAATGAAAGGGTTGCCTACTGCCGCATCATGTCTACCAACAGCAGGCAACCAAAATTTTAGACCTTACGAAGCTGCATCGGCAGTTTCAGATTCTGGCTGGGAAGCTTCGGTTGCTTCTGTTTTGGGAATGAGCTGGAGAAATGCGTTGACATCTTCTAGAGCTGCTGTATAGTTTTCTTTGGCCTGGCGGTAGTTGCCAGTTTCGTCAGCTACGTCGATCGCTTCTAAATGTCGAAATAGGTCTTTGGTGATGGGTTTGGCTTTTTCTTGGTCTGAGGGGAGCAACTGACGGGTAATATAGCTCATTTGCGGACGCAGGGCGCCTAAAGGACCGTGTAAGAAAGAATCCACTTCCGACCACTGTCGTTTTTCAATAGCGGGTTGCAGGCGGCTTTCCATGCGATCGCGGAAATCGCTGACTTCTGCGGCCAAAACCTGCAAATCTTCGATTTCTGCTTGGCTGTACGTGGGAGGTTCGGCTGTATCGGCAGGACCGCCACAGCTAACCAGAAATACAGCTAGCAAAGCTAGAAGGCTCGATAGGAAAGAACGAGAACGAGAGTTAATGTTCATCATTGCCCTGAACAGCGAATCGCAGTTATTGGTAAAGAAACTGGCCTGGCAAACCAGCATTGCTACGGCTTTTGGTTAGGCAGGTGGCAAGCGATCGCATGGTCATCCTCAAAATTCGTGTCCAAAGGGCGATCGCTGGCCAAGTTTTAAATCTCTTTTCGTACCAAAAAAGGCAGCAACGCTTGATTAACTTTCCCGGACCAATGTTCTTGGGGATAGTGACCGGCCGCATCCAATTTTACCAAAAAGGCCGAACTCATATTGTTTTTCAGTGCTTCTGCGTGGCTCACCGGCAACCAGGGGTCGTTGGTCCCCCAAGCAATCAAAGTTGGTTTTTCCCAATGGAAAAATCCGGCGGCAATTTCTGCGAGTGCTTTTTTGAGCTGTAGGTTGCGAACAATAGCAAACAAGGAACGTCCGGCATCGGAACCTTTCAGAAAAGGACGCCGGTAAACGTCCAAATCGCCATCGGGGAGAACGTAGCCGCTGCCTTTTTCCAAAACCCGGTCCACCACCAATGGGTCTTGCGTCAGCATTTCTCCCACCAGGGGAACTCCCAATTGTTGGATTTTCCAAGGTAGTTTGCTGGTGGTGGCGACTGGGGTATTCAAAACGGTCAGCGAGTCGATGCGCTCTGGATGTCGCAAGGCATATTGCAGTCCCACGGAAGCCAAAAATCCCTGTACTACCAAGGAAACGGTTTCCAGTTCCAACGCATCCACAAAAGCCGACAAAGCATCCACGTAGGCGTCGGGGGTATAGGCGAATTCGTAGCGGGGGGGTTTATCTGAGTTGCCGCATCCCAACCAATCCGGTGCGATCGCGCGAAATCGTTGCTGTTCTAGCTCTGGCAAAACCTCTGTCCAGGTGTAGCTTTGCGAAAGCAGTCCGTGTAATAACAAAACCGGCGGTCTTTGGTTGTTGGGACTCGGATCGATTTCCCGATAGAACCAAGTATGTCCGCCAGCGTCAATGGTATTTTCTTGCATGGTTATATGCGTTATTTGCCAACATCAATAATTGGTTAAAAAAAAGGAGGTTCAAAATCAAAACCTCCTTAACCTAGGTATAAAAATGGTAGTATTTCTAGCAAAAATTTAGAAGTTCATTTCTGCCATTTGCACTTTTTCTACCTGTTTTTTCTTCAGAATCAGCAGGATTTGGGCCACCACCACGATGGCGAAAAAGGCCAGCATGCCTTTGATACGAGCTGGACTTTGCAGGACGATTTCCGTGTCCATTTGACCAAAACCACCCACGTTGGGATTTTCGGTTAACGCTTCTTCAGACTCCACTTGCTGGCCTTCGGAAACGATCAACTCCGGTCCCGCAGGAATGGTATCGACCACGGTGTCGCCGTCGGCGGTTTCAATGGTTACTTCGTAGCCGCCGTATTCCGGCTCGTTGATAGCGGTAATTGTGCCGGCAGCAGAAGATTTGAATACATTATTATTGCTTTTGGCACCGCCGGGGTAAAGTTGACCGCGGCCGCGATTGGCACCTAAGTGAACGGCATATTTACCAAAATAAATGTCTCTTTCGGTGTTGGGGTCTGGAGCTAGGACCGGGAAAGTGATTTCGCGATAGTCTTCTCCAGGAATGGGACCCACCAAGACAATATTTTGTTGGTCTTCGCTGTAGGGTTGGAAGTAGATGCCTTCCACTTTTTCTTCCAATTCTTCGGAGAGGCGATCGCTAGGAGCAATCTGGAACCCTTCTGGCAGCATCAAAACAGCACCCACATTCAAGGGACCTTTGCTGCCATCACCGAGAATTTGTTGGGTTCCTTCTTCGTAAGGAATTTCCACAACGGCTTCAAACACCGTATCTGGTGTCACCGATTGCGGAACTTCTACTTTGGCCGGTGCTTCGGCCAGGTGGCAGTTGGCACAGACAATGCGTCCGGTGGGTTCTCTCGGTACGTCGTAGTCTTGTTGGGCCCAAAAGGGATAAGCGGAGGCGGGTTGACTGGTAGCTACATCCGCTACGAACAAAGAAGCAACCACTGCGATCGCGAGCAGAAAGCGTTTGGCGATCGCCTTGCCGGATAGATTCCCAGACATGGAAACGTTTTTCATCAGTATTGTCGGTTGAAACAGCGAATTCGACAGGAGAACGGGACAGTGGCGCGCACAAATGAACGCTACCTCGGCACCCTTTTCCCACAGGGATGGTTAGACCGAGGCACAGACCGCAACCATTGGGTCGATCGGAAAAACAATCATCAGAAAGCCACCAAGAGCGTCGATCGCCTTGGGAACGTTTCCCTGAAAGCGCGATCGAACGCTTGGCTTGCCTTCTTTAGGCAGTCCACCAGGGTTCTTTGCCAGTACGAAAGTCCGTATCTTCCCAATCCCGCAAAACCACTTTATCGTCTTGATTGACATCTACATCAACCAAAGCTAAGGATAAAGGTGCGGGACCGCGAATGACTTTTCCTTCTCGGTCGTACTGAGAACCGTGGCAAGGGCAAATAAACTTGTCCTGAGCGGCTTCCCAAGGGACAACGCAACCCAAGTGGGTACAAACCGCGTTCAATCCGTAGTTTTTCAGAGTTTGGTCGTTATCCACCACCAAATAGGTAGGGTCTCCCTTCAATCCCTGAACGAGAATCCGTTCGTCTGGTTGGTGGTTGGCGAGAAAATCACTAGCAACCACATCGTTGCCGAGTTCGTCTTTGGCTGTGGTGCCAGCACCCGGACCGCCAGCTTGAGGAGGTACGAAGTATCGAACTACCGGATACAAAGCACCCAAGGCCGTTCCTGTAACTGCTCCAAATGCCAAAAAATTCATAAATTGGCGACGTCCCATGCCGGGGACATCGGGATTTCCCGAAACTTGTGTCATGATTGCGTATCTCTAGCTGCCGTTTTAACGATTTTGTGCTATCTTTCGCCCTGGATTTATTAACATTTGCTAATCAATCCTTCCTGCACTTCCCCTAAGGAGCGATCGCCTTTCTAGGGGGCAGGCTGACACGGTTGGACGGACCGCCAAAAAAAGCCATAAATGGCCGCGCACTCTTACGGTTTCTTGCCCCTGACCAGATTCCGGCATGGCTCCGGCAACCTTTCTAGAATCGCTGCGCGGGCAACGTTTCTAGCTAAGAAGCCCGAGATGCCCTTGGTGGGATCGTTCAACTTTACGGGGCTTCATGAAATATTATGACATTTTATGGCATTTTCTAGGTGCGGCTCATAATGTAAAGATATGTAAATATAGAAACCAACATCTCGCACATCAATATGCTTATCATCGGGGGCAATATGACTGGAGAACAGTTGCGGCAACTCTTGGTAAACAAATGGGGGTGTGCTTACGATATTTGCCTGCGACGCACCCAGGGGAAAGTATTCTTACAAATTATGTGGAAATATTTAGGACAAGCCTCTTTTCCCAAAACCGAATCGGAATACATGGAACATCTCAACGCCGTTGCCCAATACTTGCAGGCGTGGGGAGCAACCGAACGAACCGTCGAAGCGATCGAAGCCACCCGCGAACGTCCGCGCACTGGCAAAGCGGTGAGCATTCCCATTGAACTGGGAGAACGTGCCCAGGAATGGATGGTATAGCCTGTTTGTCAACCTTCAACCGTTTTGGGAGAGGACGTTTTGATTAAACGCTTCGCGATCGCGGTAAATTTGAAACACCTTATCCATACCGGTCAGCTCAAACAGCATGCGAATTTGAGCGTTCACCGAACACAAACATAGCTTGCCCTGGGCAGAACGCACGGATTTGAGAATGGTCACCAAAGACCCCAAGCCGGCGCTATCCATAAACGTTACATCTTGCAAATCAATCAAAACCAGCTTGACCCCTTTTTCCAAACATGCCTGAACTTGTTTGCGCAGGGCAGCCGTATTGGGGCCATTTAACACATCGGTCGGTTGAATAACTTCAAATTGCACTTCAGCTTTCATAATCAATTGTCTAAGCAATGGAAACAGCATTAGGGGGCATCGGCAGGAAGAATATACTTGCCTCCCAGACGAGGCGTTGACAGGCGATTTCCGGGATTTAACCCCATCTTGGCGTTCTCTCAGCCCATCATTCCCAACTTGCCGACAGATTTCCCACCACGACTCGATGGCGTGAATCTGGCGGCGTGTCGGCTTGAGGCGAGAATTCGTAGCTAAGAGTCAACATAATGAACAAAAATAGGTTTCCCCAATCAATTTCGCCTGCTTTTCTAGATTCTAGTACATTGACTTGATTTTGACGGCGGCTCAAGCCGCACGGATCGCTTTTCATCCCTGCTCTAAAGAGGCAGAGCTTTCAATCTTCCTGCCGTCTTTTCTAGTAAAATAGGTTTCAAATAACTGTCCCGCAATGGGGGCTGCAGCCACACCACCGTATCCCCCATTTTCCACCACCACCGCGATCGCGATTTCAGGATTTTTCGCCGGACCGTACGCCACATAGAGCGCGTGGGATTTTTTCCCCACCACCTCCGCCGTACCGGTTTTGCCAGCAGTCAGCGGTAGGGAATCCCGATTGAGGCTTCGAGCCGTACCTTCTTCCACCACCGCCACCAACCCCTGACGAACCTTAGAAATCGTAGACGGAGCAACGCCAGTGGGAATCGGTTTGGTTTGTGGGGTATTGGTTTGCCGAGCCAGCAAATGAGGTTGTACGCGCGCGCCACCGTTGGCAATGGTAGCCACCATCACCGCCAGTTCCAAAGGCGTTGCCAGCACCAATCCCTGTCCGATGGCTGTGGTCACTGTATCCCCAGCATACCAAGGTTCGCCGTACTCCCTTTGTTTGGATTGTGGCGTTGGTAAAAACCCCTCCGTACCGCCATCCAGTCCCAACAAATCCAAATTAATGCTGCCGCCAATGCCTAACTTACGACCCCATTTGGCAATTTCCGGTGCCCCCACAGCCAATCCCACTTGATAGAAAAAGGTATTGCTACTAAACGCCAGCGCATCTCGAAATCCAATATAACCGTAACCGCTGCTATGTTCGTAAAATCTCAATCCGCCCACTGTAATATAATCCGGCGTGTACAGCACCGAACCGGGGAAAAACTGGTCCGACTCCAACCCCGCCGTAGCCGTCACGATTTTAAACGTACTTCCGGGGGGATACCCCTGCAAAGCCCGATTAACAAAGGTTCCCTCCGCTTGCAGGCGCTGCCACTGACTGGAAGTAACTTTGCCAGTAAAAATATTGGGGTCGAAACTAGGGGAACTTGCCATTGCCAACACGGCACCGGTATTGACATCCAGCACCACCGCCGCTCCTTTGTTTTTCCCCAACAAAGATTCGGCTTGCTTTTGCAATTGCTGGTCTAGGGTCAGCCGTATGGCGTTACCGCTGCTGGGGGGGCGTTTGCCCAGCTCTCGCAACTCTTCTCCAGCAGCATTAATTTCCACCAGCAATTGTCCCCATTTGCCCACCAACTGTTCGTTGCTGCTGCGCTCGACGCCCATTTTGCCCACGATGACCCCTAAAGGGTAGTCGGGGTTGTTTTGCAGGTCTTTTTCGGTGGCTTCGCCGATATAGCCCAAAATATGGGCGGCTAAATTTCCGTTGGGATAAAAGCGACTGGATTCGCCGCGTACTTCCAATCCGGGAAATTCCTGGGAACGTTCCGCTAGCTCTACAAAAGTGTCTAAATCCAGCATGCGGACGATGCGTACGGGCATGGAAGAGCGATACCCTGCCCGGTCCAATTTTTGGACGATTTCGGTTTGGGAAACCTCTAAAATTGCGGCTAGCTTGGCAGCGGTGGCTTTCCACTCTTGGGGTGATTGTTCTCTGGGCCAGAGGTACACCGATCGCGTTAGGTGATTGGAGGCTAAAATGTTGCCGTGGCGGTCGAGAATGTTGCCGCGGGCGGCGGGCAGGGGCACTAAACGAATGCGATTTTCATTGGCTTGTTCGCGATATTGGGGACCTTCTATTAGTTGCAGCTGGGCCAATCGCGCTACGTACACTCCCATGAAGCTGGTAATCGCCAGCATCACGATAATGGCACGCCGCGATCGTGCCATCGCTCTTTTGGCTGTCTCGCTACGAGAGGCAATTGAGATTCCGCTAGCCATTGTTCTCAAACCTTTGTTAGGCTATCGTTATTTATTTATCCACTGCTTACCAAATGGCTGGTGGGCAGCATGTTGGCGAAAAACAGAGAAATGCGGGGTCTTTAAACGGTTATGACAATCTGGGTCAACGAACAAATCGATCCTTCTGGTTTAGTGTACGCTTGTATTGCCTGTTGTGACGAACAAAAAGCTCAAGAATGCTACCAATCGTTTCTTGCCGATTTGAATGAAGAACAAAAGCAAGCGGGGTGGCAAGTGAACTTGCGTACGGTGAGTTCCTGGGATGAGGTGCCGGTTAGCGCTTTGAAACTATCGTGACCAAAACGAGCGGAGTCCTGTCTACGGGAAGCGATCGCGCTGGTGAAGACCGAACAATTCCCCGTAGCGTAGCGAAATTCTCTGCCCTCGATCCTAATATACCTAGCGGTTTTTGTTAACAGGCGATCGCCAACTCCTCCGGAAGCGCTTGCCAAGCATCAAAAATTTTCGCAAAATTGCTGTAGACGTGCTGGAAGTTGACGGAGCAAATCTTGGTATCCCAAAGTTTTCCCCCATCCGAAAACCGAACCGACTGGGCAGCGACGCCTTCGGGTTTTGATGCCTATGTCATGAAAACCTACGGACGCTTTGACCTGACCTTGGAACGGGGTCAAGGGTGCGTTGTTCGCGATCCCCAAGGACGCTCCTATTTGGATTTTGTGGCGGGGATTGCTACCTGTGCCCTTGGTCACGCCCACCCGGCGCTGGTGGCGGCACTGACCCAGCAAATCCAAAAGCTCCATCACGTCTCCAATTTGTATTACATTCCCGAACAGGGGCAATTGGCTGCTTGGTTGGTGCAAAATTCCTGTGCCGATCGCGTCTTTTTCTGCAATTCTGGGGCAGAAGCCAATGAAGCAGCGATCAAACTGGCGCGCAAGTACGCTCGCACGGTTTTGGGCATTGATGAACCGGCGATGATTACGGCACAATCCAGCTTCCACGGTAGGACGTTGGCGACGATTACGGCGACTGGACAACCCAAGTACCAAAAGGATTTTCATCCCCTGGTGCCGGGATTTACCTACGTGCCTTTTAACGATATTGCTGCCATCGAAGCTGCGATCGCCGATTTGGATGCGGAAAAACGCACCTGTGCTGCTATTCTCCTGGAACCCCTGCAAGGGGAAGGGGGTGTTCGTCCGGGCGAGCGGGAATATTTCCACGCGGTACGCCGGATTTGCGATGAAAAGGGGATTTTGTTAATTCTCGATGAAGTTCAGGCGGGCATGGGGCGCACGGGCAAACTTTGGGGGTACGAACATCTTGGCATCGAACCGGATGTGTTTACCTCTGCTAAAGGATTGGGCGGTGGCATTCCCATTGGCGCGATGTTGTGTAAAGAATCTTGTAATGTGTTGCAACCGGGCGATCATGCCAGTACGTTCGGTGGTAATCCGTTTGCTTGTGCGGCGGCTCTGTGCGTGGCGCAGGTTTTGGAAACAGATGGGTTTTTGGAAGGGGTAAGTGCCCGCGGCGAACAGTTGCGTGCTGGTTTGCAAGCGATCGCCAATCGATATCCCCACCTAGTTACTCAAGTTCGCGGCTGGGGTTTGATTGATGGTATGGAACTGGCGGCGGATATCGACCTGAAGGCTCTTGATGTGGTAAAAGCGGCGATTGAAGCGGGGTTGTTGCTGGTGCCGGCAGGACCGAAGGTGGTGCGTTTCGTACCGCCGCTGATTGTCAGCGAGGCAGAAGTAGACCGAGCAATTGGGATGGTGGAGAAGGTTTTGGCCAAACTGGCTGGCAGCGATCGCTAGTTGCTCCGATGGCTAGAAACTGGTTCCGAAAAGGAAATTTTCCAAAACTCTTGACTTGACCGCCAGAAGGTCTACAATATTTATATCTCTAGTTTTCGCCTCCCCAAACGGAGGGTCTTTAAACAGCTGTTGTCCAATCCAATATTGTAGACACAAACTGGCAAAATCAAACCGTAGGTTCAGACCTTAGCTGTTTTCGGGGTTCCTGCCCTCCGTTCTTATTGCTCGGAGTCGTCGGCAGAGGACAATTTTAGCTGCTTTTTCGAGCGTTTGAGTTCCTTCCAAAGCGTTTTAATCTCTTCATAAGCTTGGTCGGGGGTCATTTTCCCTCCGTTTTCCAAATTACAAATGTAGTTCACTTTTTGCGCGAACTCCTGTAAGTTGGCGTCAAAGGCCAAATTTTCCAAACTAAAAGAACCGTTGTAGCGACGGCGGGGATACAGGAAGTCTTGCAGTTCTGGTGCCATAGGAATTACCTCCGCAAAAATGCTTGGATTTGAAGTTTAAGAAATATTGCTTTTTTTGCTGTTTTTGAGACCACCTCCTCAGGTTCGTTGGGGTTTGCTAGACCAAGTTGATGTCCTGGAAAACGGCAGTAGGAGTCGATTTGACCTTGGCTCTATAGGATAGTTTAACTGAGTTTTAACCTTTGACTATAAGTAAAAATACTCAAAAATTCCTTAGGGATACCATTTGGTAGATTCTCAGGAATTGTTAAAAAATCGTAAGTTTGCTAGCAAAACATCAACAGCTTCCAAATAATAGAGAGGGAGGTGCTAAGTATAACCTTCCCCCTCTCGATCTCCAAAATTTGTCTGCCGATGGATGGCATCATGTCCCTGCTTGGGGTTGTGCGTTCTAGCTTCTAGCTTCTAGCTCGCTAGATACTCTTTAACGGTGGCACGACGCCGGCGCAGTTGCGTTAGGGCTTGGTTTTCCAGCTGGCGAACCCGTTCGCGGCTCAAACCAAGCTGTTCCCCAACTTTGGCTAAAGACAGCTTTCTACCATCGTGCAAACCAAAGCGCAGAGCAATGACATCCCGCTGTTGGGGCGTCAAATTGGACATCATGGTTTCCAGGTCTTGACGCAGGAGGGTTTGGGTGGTGTAATCTTCGGGAGAAGCGCTTTCATCCTCTAGCAGTTCCTGCAACTCCGTATCTTGGTTATCACCTACCTGCATGTCCAAAGAAACAGGTTGCCGGGCTAAAGTCAGGTAATCCCGAATTTGGGCTGGATCGAGTTCCAATTCCGCCGCCAGTTCGTTGGCGTTGGGATGGCGACCCAGGCGCTGGGCTAGTTCCCGCTGAACTTTCTTGATTTTGTTCAGTTTTTCGGTAATGTGGATGGGCAAGCGTACGGTCCGCGCCTGTTGGGCGATCGCCCGGGTAATCGCTTGACGAATCCACCAGTAGGCATAGGTAGAGAACTTATACCCCCGCGTTGGGTCGAATTTTTCTACGCCGCGTTCCAATCCCAAAGTACCTTCTTGGATGAGATCCAAAAATTCCATGTTGCGCTTTTGATATTTCTTAGCAATGGCAACGACCAAACGCAGGTTGGCTTCGATCATCCGTTTTTTCGCCCGCGCGCCGCGCTGCATTGCTTGCTTGAGATCGCTTGCATCTAGATTGGCCGCTTCTGCCCACTCTTGTTCGGTTGGCGCCCGCTGCAAATTTTCTTGCAACTTCTCTTCGATCGAGCGCAAACGCACCATTTCCTGTACTTGCTTCCCATAGATAATTTCCTGTTCGTGGGTTAGCAAGGGAACGCGACCAATTTCATGCAAATAGGCTCGTACCGTATCGGCCGTGAACCTAGCATTATTTTTTTCAGTTTGGGGATTATTGTTCGGCATAATCTTTGATGTGGACTCCGTCAACAAAGTGGTAATCAGGGTCTCTCACCGCACGCTCAAGCCACTAGTGCTGCAATCGTTATGGGAAAAGGTGAAAAGACGAATTAAGCTTTCCTAGTTTAGGGTTCCCAATTTGTTTCCCATGCAACTCATCCAGGTACCCCGCACTTGCTTTTTGTAATGTCGAACTGGTTACGAGTTTGGCCACTACAATCTATTATTGCATTGGAGGACGAGTAGATGAAAGGAGGGTTCCTTCCCTAGGTTTCCCCAAAAACTTGGGGGGTTTTTACGATAAGCTCCCTACAAGCAAGCCCTGACTAGCAGAGATGCCGACCTAACAGGCAACACAGTAACACCGCTCGCGATCGCCGAGCGCAGCTTCACAGCAGCAAACCACTGCCTTGCTTGCAGGCAGCACCCTACGTGCTGCTCTATCTTTTCAACTTTTCCTGGGGGACAAGCCGTAAAAATACCGACGCAAGCTAACAACCAACAGCTTTACGGACAGCAGTTTTCAAAGCGAGACAATACTTTTATCTGTTAAGTTCTATAATACTACACAAATACTACAGAGTCAAGCCCAGTCCGGGGAAAATCTCTAGAATCCCAAGTCAGCTCTGGCAGCGTCAGCAGCTTGCAATAGCGTTTCGGTGTCTTCCTGTTCCCACTGGGTATCGCCAATTTCCTCGTAAAACTGGCTGTCGTAGGCGCGCGTTTGCACCACCACCGGCATGGGCACCGCATGCCCCAAAATCAAAGCCTGCTGTTTGGAATCAAGCTTGGCAAGCACCGATCGCAAATTCTGACCACCGGAAACCCCCGTAAAAATGGCATCGATATCTTTTTCATCGTTCAACAAAGCTGTAATCCGGGTACCTACCTGGGACATCACTTCGCTGTCAATACCAGAAGGACGTTGGTCGACCACCAGCAACGTCACAAAATACTTGCGCATCTCCCGGGCAATAATCCCAAAAATGGTTTGGCGTACCGTACTGGGGTCGAGGAAGCGGTGTGCCTCTTCGATGGTAATCATCAGCTGGCGCGGGCGATCGCTGGGGTCTTTCGACTGCAAAAACCGCTCGGTTTTCTCCACATACGCCTTGTGAATCCGCCGGGCAATCACATTCGTCGCCAGCATATAAGAAAGCATATCCGACTGCGACCCAAATTCAATCACCACATGCTTGCCCGATTCCAAATCTTCCAAAATCTGATTGACATAGTTATGGGCAGACGCATTGCGCATGTATTTCAACTGGTCCAAACGCATAAGCTTGCGCTGTAGCGCCATAATCGACGCCTTATTTCCCCGTCGGTTTTCGCAAAACGCCTCAATTTCCTCATTATCCATGCCGAGCAGTTCCACAATCCAAGCCCAGCTAAACTCATTGTAGAGAATTTGCGCGTTTTCCAAACTTGCTTCCGACAAATTTAACTCATTGCGCAGTAGGGAAATATCCTCAATTTCAATTTGGTCGTAGCTGAGGCGCAATTCTTGGGCATCGCGAATGCCGCGGCGGCGGGTGGAAACCGGATCGAGGGTATAAATTTTGACGCGATCGGGAAACAATTGCCGCAACCCTTTCACCGTCGTCAGCTGCTTGCCTTCGCAGGGTGCTTCCCAACCGTACTCCGAGTGCATGTCAAAAATCAAATTCACCGCTGCTTGCTTGCGGATGGTTCCTGCCAGCAACAACCGCGTCAGAAATGATTTCCCGGTTCCAGACTTGCCAAACACGCCATTGCTGCGCTCTACAAAGCGTTCCAAATCCAAACATACCGGTACATCCATATCCAACGGCTTGCCAATGGAAAAATTCTTGCGGTGGGGATCGTCCTCCCATCCAAAAACGTGGCGAAAATCGGACTCGGTGGCATCATAAACTTGGGAAAAGTGAGAAGGAATGGTTTTCACCGGTCGCAGTTCTAAGTTGGCACTGGTTTGCGCGTCGAAGGAAGCAAGGGATGTATCTTTTTGTTGTTTTTCTGGCTGGTTTTCTGTATTTTCCCTACTGGCAGCGTTCTGGGAGGCGTCGATGTCTGTAAAGGTAAGCATCAACATGGGGGTGAGGTCGATGGTGGCATAGGTACCGCCGCCGGAAAGCACGTCTTGCAAAAAGTCATCTTCTGGCTGGGGAGGATTGGCTAGAATACGCTGGCTGGCAGCGCCTAGAGACACATCCGTTAGCAAGCAGAAAAAGTACGACCGCCTGCCACGAACCACCAAAAATTTACCAACCCGCATGTCTTCGACGGAAACGTCTGGATGCAGGCGAACTTCGAGACCTTCGCTGAGGGAACCTTGAATAACAGATCCGAGCGGTTTTTCCGATGCCATACTACCGTGAATAAGAACGCTGAGGGGCAAAGCAAAATTAAGGAAAAAATGGGGAAGTGTCGGGGGAATTGTTGCCGATGCGATCGCGCTTCGGAAAGTTCCCCAGATTTCCCCAATTTTCCATTGGCTGGAGTGGGTGGAACGGTTATTTATTCTATTTCAATGCGCGTGGGGGAGGAACCACCACCTGTGGTGTCTGACGAGGGGGAACCGTTGAGGGGGTTACGAAACTGGCGGTAAATGCGATCGCGCCACATAAAGAAATTGGCATAGTCAGGATTGTCGGCAATGCCGGGAACGCCTTTTCCTTGGAGGGAAGCCGGCAAATCGAGATAGGAACCTTCTGGGAATTTTAACAGGATGCTCAGGGCGGCTACTGTTAAATCTGCCAGGGTGGGGCGATCGGTAACCAAATAGGAATTGCCCTCTCCCAACAACAAGCACAGAGATTCCAAATCCTGCTCGATTTCCCCTTCTGCTTCTTTGAGAACGTCAGGACCAACGCCAACCCCCACACCAAGCAAATTCACCAAATCGCTGGGAACAGCGGAAACCAAGTCGCGAATCGGATCGGGGGTTTCGGCTGGCAACCAGGAAGTACGGTATTCCTGACTTTGACCGATGGCTTTGAGCAAAATTTTGCGGCTGTTGACCCCTAGGGATTGGTCGGCCCATTCTTCCATCATCAGGCACAATCCTTTTTGTTTGGGGTCGGCAGGGAGGATGGGATTTTGGGGATATTGTTCTTCCAGATAGCGAGCGATCGCGGTAGAATCAGCTATAACCCGTTCGCCATCTTTGAGAACGGGAACCTTGCGTTGCCCGGACATGCGAAACACATCCAGCTGGCCGATACCGGGAGTTACTTCGATTTTACGGTATTCCAGGCCTTTGTAGTCCAGGATGAGCCGAACTTTCTCTGAAAATTGGGATAGTTCGAATTGATATAATTCCAGCACGGTTCCTCGCTTTCGCTCTACGAACGTAACAGCATTGCTACTGTAACGTATCTGGTCGCCCCTTCTCGATATCACCCATCACATCCAGCAGCGAACGGCAAGCGATCGCCCGGGGCCATTCGGGATAGATCGCTGTCACAGATGGGAAACCTAAAGTATAGCAATTTCCCACCCAACGCCAACGATAGGCATCCAGGGGGAAAGCCGCCCCTAAAAAAAAATCATCCCAACATCCGATAAACAACGCAAATGCTACAATAAAAGATATTGCATCCAAGCGAAACGTTGTCCCCTCGATAGCATCACCTTCCTGCTACAGTATGGTTTGTGGTTGAATATTTTCATATCGAGCCTTCAAGCTACACTCGCGTTTTCAAATGGAAGCCCCGCCCAAAATGTTTAACTCTACAGAAATTCTCATTAGAAATTTCGTCGAAAAGCTACAAGCAGGCTACCATCGCATGTACGGTGGCTACAAACAGGCATATTCAGAAATCCTAGCTTGGGCTGGCTGCATGGCGTTAGAAAACATTGCCAACAGCGATGCCCTCTACCACAACGTAGAACATACCATTTTGGTTAGCCTCGTAGGACAAGAAATTCTGCGAGGCAAACATATTCGCGAAGGCGGCATTTCCAGCGAAGATTGGTTACACTTTACCATTTCCTTGTTATGCCACGATATTGGCTATGTCAAGGGGGTCTGCCGCCAAGATACGCCAGCAGAACGGCTATACGCTACCGGCATTGACGATTTAAAAGTATACCTGCCCCGTGGCAGTACCGATGCTAGCTTAACCCCTTACCACGTCGATCGAGGGAAATTATTTATTGACGAACGCTTCAGCGGTCACAATTTAATTCAAGTGGATATTATCAAACGCAACATCGAACTGACGCGCTTTCCCATTCCGGCAGATTCCGACCACCAAGATACGATCGATTGTCCGGGATTGGTCCGCGCTGCCGATCTCATTGGTCAGTTGAGCGATCCCCGGTATTTACAGAAAATCAGTGCCCTATACTACGAGTTCGAGGAAACGGGTGTCAACAAGGCGCTGGGATATTACCATCCCGACGACCTACGGGATAATTATCCCCGATTTTATTGGGATAGTGTCTATCCTTACATCAAACCGGGGTTGGAATATCTAGAAGTGACCCAAGAGGGCAAGCAAATTGTTGCCCATCTCTATGCCAATGTATTTCGGGTGGAACACGCTCAAATTGCGCCGGGCATTTGTGAAATTGCCAATTAAAAAAGGGACCGGATGCGTTCGATTGCCCCTTTAGGGTTGAGCTTGCAAGTATTTTTGCGCGATCGCCAATACCTGGGCGGGTTGAATTGGTTTGGTTAAAAAATCGTTAGCGCCTACGAAACGAGCGCGCATGCGGTCCATAGTACGATTCTGGTTGGTGACAATGACCACAGGAATTGATTTTAAAGCACTGACCCGACGCATTTGGGCACAGAGTTCGTAGCCGTTGGCAATAGGCATGACCAAATCTAGGAAAATTAAGTGGGGTAAGGTTTCCAAAAGATAGGGCAAGACGCGAATGGAATCTTGAATTTCCACAAATTCCCAGCCGGCTTGGGTGGCGATATCCTGCATCTGTCTTTGGATGTATGGCGAATCGTCAATACAGGCAACGCGAAAAGCCGACTGAGAAGCGGGAACGTAGGAAGGCATGGATGGTCCCTGATGGGTGGATGGGGAAATCCGCGGCGATCTGTTCGGACTGCTACAATCGGGAAGTTGAGTCAGCGCGATCGCTCCTTGACGCAGGTAAGGCAACATCGAACGCCCCAAACGCCAAGGTTCTTTGCCAGTAGCAACTGCCAAGTCTCGCAGGGAACGCCGACCGTCAATGGCTTCTTGCAAGATTTTGTAGGTGGTGGTGGCGGTCATTTGCTGGAGTTTCTCCGGTTGGGCGATCGTGGGAACTTCGTGAGGGGAAATATCCTCCAATCCCGCTGCCTGCCAATCCATCCATTCTTGGTAAGCTTCTGGAAAAACTTGCCGCGGCCAAAGCAACCCTGACATCAGGGTGGATACGGTTTCCAAGCCTCCCTCTGGTGATTGCTGGTAAGCCAGCGTGTTGAAGGTTTCTTGTTGTAAGAGATCGAAAAATACTTCTTGGCAGCGATGGCGTACGACGGCTTTGATGGTTTCCGGTGGCAACTGTTCTTGTTTGACCAGAGTTCGGGAAAGGTCGTAGTGGGGACAGATGCCAGGGGACTGTTGTTTGACCGCCGCGCGATCGCTTTTGGGAATAGGCTGAATTTGCGGGCAGGTTTGCTGCCAGATGCGACGAAAGCTACGATTGGGATGTTGCCCTCCCGTTGCCCATACCAAACGACCCAGGCAGAAAAATATGGTCCACCTCTGTTCGCCAGCAGAAACGTCTAGTTTGCCAGTAAGTCCTTGCTGGGCGCATTGTTCCAGTTGTTGGCTTAGGCAAGCGGTGTTTCGGTTGGGGGGATTGGTTGTGTTCATATTTTGCAAAAGTGTTCAAAAAGGCTTAAGTTGGTGATTTTTGGTTTTGGTTTCCCCATCCAGAACAAAACAACAATATCTCAGTTACATTCCAAGTGTTACTTTCATGTCCTTAGAATGTCTTTTTAGTATAACGATAGTATACTTGAACCCCTAGTTCGACGGCCCCCGGTTATTCTACAACTAAGAATAGCTTAGAAATAAATTGGTGACTACGGCAATTTAGATTTTTTTATCAATTTTGAGGGATCGCTGGCGACTGTGGGCAGTCGCGCTAGCCAAAGGTCAGAATTGCTACGCCCACCTCAAGCAGAAGTCGCGATCGCCTCTGCAGAGCAAACCAGTTCTGGGTGGCTGGTTAAAAACTGCTTGGTAAATGCCAAAGCCGCTAGCGGAGGACTGAACAAATACCCCTGCCACAAATCGCAATGATGCTGGCGTAAAAATTGCAACTGCCGTTCGTTTTCAATCCCTTCCCCAATCACATCCAGATGGAGTTGATGGGCTAGCTGGATCACAGATTCTACAATGGTGGAATTTTTGGAAACGGGAAACAAATCTCGAATAAAACTTCGGTCAATCTTAATACAGTTGAACGGAAATCTTTTGAGATAAAGCAGCGAAGAATATCCCGTACCAAAGTCATCTAAAGCAATTCGTACCCCCAAACTGCGCAATCCCAACATGCTCTGTAAAGCTTGGGCAAAATCATTGAGAAACAAGGTTTCTGTGAGTTCGATTTCCAAATAGTTGGGGTCTAGCTGGGTTTGTGCCAAAATTTGGGCAATAACATCTACCAAATGGGGGTTTTGAAAATCCTTTGCGGATAAATTCACCGCTAATTTGATGGGATATCCTTCCATATGCCAAGCACGGACTTGCTGGCAGGCAGTTTGCAACACCCACCGGTCAAGCGGCCAAATCCAATCGGTTTCTTCGGCAATGGGAATAAAATCTTTTGGGGGAATTGTTCCCCAGTGGGGATGTTGCCAGCGAACCAAGGCCTCGACCCCGAGAATTTCTCGGGTTTGCGTGCTTACCTGAGGATGATAGCACACCAAAAACTGATTTTCTTTGAAAGCATGTTCCAAGCTCATTGCCAACATAGCTCAATCCTCTACTGTGGGGTTTTCTACTTTTTTGTCAGTCATATCTGTTACAATTGTCTTTATTCGTTAAAAAGGATCGTTTTAGTGCCACAATCTTCCGGTACAAATGCCAAAGAACCATAGTTTGAGACGGCATGGAATCGCAAAAAATAGATTCCTCAAAGCGATCGCTTTGGGAAACGGGCAGTTGGGAACCATCAACACGAGTGGCATTTCCCGTGGTTACCCCATAGTGTGAGGGTTAAATAGAAGTTAAGGCGATTTTTCCTTTTTTTCGCGATTAGAAATCCCAACTAGCTCGCAGCCAACCTGTACATTTTGGTTGTGGATGTGGCGTCGAACAGCGCCTTCGTCTAAGAGTTGAATTTTCCAGAAAATGCTCGCTATCCGTTGTTTTTCAGAATTTTGGGGGGGGGTTCCTCCATTTTTGGCACGACGATGGCTTTTTCCTTTCCCCTATCTTGTTAGTATTTCATGAGGTTCCCCTGTAAGAAAACCGTTTTAAGATTTTTTTTGGAAATTCTCAAGGGAGTGTTCTCTATGTTGAAGATACTGGTTTTAGGGAAAAACAACATGCAGGCGAGATGCCCAATGGAAAATTTTTGCAAAATCTTTAAATTTCCTGGGGTGGCGAACTCAGATGGTTATCCTACAAATGAAATAATGCTGTGCTAGGGAATGCCTGCAATCCATACACAAAAAGCGCTACCTGCACGAATTTTTTGGATGGGATCTCCTGCTGACGGATGTTTAATGCGATCGCATGCATATTGATTTTGTCTCTTATTTGCCGCCTGCAGAAATTGTATACTTGGCTACATTGCGATCGCGATCGCAGACTTCCACCTCCCAAATTATTGCAAAGATTTCCGCTAGCCAACCCAGGTAGGGGTCGCGATCGTCCCCTACCTAGAGCAAACATATAGATGTCTATACCTTTTCTCAAAAGCATACATCAAGGGACGGCGATTAGCAAGGGAACCAGCAATATAAATTAACTGCTGGGCTTTTGGCAGCGGGAGAAGCGAAGTCAGGAATTGACCAGAAAGCCTAGGCAAAACCCTTCACAAAACAGTACTATCAACACAGGACTGGTAGTATTGACAGCAAATATGGACATTAAGAAACTCCTCGACACCCACATAAAATCCTCGCAGGTGTTGCTAACGCCTTTGGATATAGAGGAGAAAATTCCTCTCAGCGAAGAAGCAGCCAAAACCGTACTGCGAGGTCGGTGGCAACTCGAACATATTTTAGAAGGACATGATACGCGCAAATTTGTCGTCGTAGGTCCTTGTTCCATTCACGATCCAGACGCCGCCCTCGACTACGCTCAAAAACTCAAAACCCTATCCGACCGAGTACGCGATCGCATTTTAATCATCATGCGGGTGTATTTTGAGAAACCCCGTACCACCGTAGGCTGGAAAGGATTGATTAACGACCCCGACCTAGACGGTTCCTTTCACATCGAGAAAGGCTTGCTCACCGCCCGGCAACTGCTGTTAAAAATTGCCGAGTTAGGATTGCCCGCCGGTACGGAAGCCCTCGATCCCATTACCCCCCAATATCTTTCCGAATTAGTGAGTTGGTCTGCCATTGGTGCCCGTACCATCGAATCGCAAACCCACCGGGAAATGGCCAGCGGCTTATCAATGCCCGTAGGACTGAAAAACGGTACCGACGGGAACATCCAGGTAGCCATCGATGCCTTGCAAGCTTCTCGCAATCCCCACCATTTTCTAGGCATTAACGGCATGGGTCAGGTCAGCATCTTCAAGACCCAGGGCAACCCCTACGGACATATTATTTTGCGCGGGGGTGGCGGCAAACCCAACTTCAACAGCGAAGTGATTCGGTGGGTAGAGTCCAAACTAGAAGAACTGGATCTGCCCCAAAAAATCGTCGTTGATTGCAGCCACGGCAACTCTAACAAAGACCACCGCCGGCAACCCCAAGTCTTCTCGGAAGTGGTGGATCGTATTGCCGCCGGCGATCGCGCCATTGTCGGGATGATGCTAGAGTCGAATTTATACGCAGGCAAGCAGTCGATTCCCGAAAACCGACAAGACCTGCAATACGGTGTTTCCATTACCGACCCCTGTATCGGCTGGGAAGAAACCGAGGAAACGATCTTGCAGGCTTACCAAAAGTTGGGTTAGTTGTTTTGGAAGTGGGAAGAGGGGGAAGAGGGGAAGAAATGTTTGTAGTGGTTATTTTCGATATTTCCACGCTTAGTAGCTTCCACGCTCCTATCCCCCCATCTTTTTGCCGATCGAAAACCCCCTGGCAAATTCTGAAAATTTGACCAAGATATAAGAAAATATAAAAACAGATATTAAGCAACGTATCTTTTTATACTAGGCTAGGCTGTGTGGAAAGCAGCCAGTTGCGATCGCTAGGTTGGGGGTAGCCATAGATCGTTCGAGCTGGCAAAATCAGTTTAGCCGCCAACTATCGGGAAAACCACTGGTCCGCGGCAACCACCCAAAGCAACAGTTCCCAACCAACAGCGTTCCCCCATTGTTGGTTGTAGCTGCTTGCCAGCGGCGGTATCGCCATGCCGTGGCGTTTTTTAGAAAGGATGAGGTCAAAACAACCATGAGATATCGCGCAGTTATTGTTTCGTTTTTAGTACTCTGCTTAAGCTTCCTAACCGCTTGTGGAGACGGTACAGAAGTTAGCCAAGGGAACTATACTTACGAAGATATTAAAGGAACTGGTCTTGCCAACACTTGTCCGACCCTAGCCGAAAATGCGAGAGGGTCCATCGAGTTAAAAGGCGATACCTCTTATATGATGAGGGACTTGTGCCTGCAACCGGAAGAGTTTTTTGTGAAGGAAGAAGAAACCACCCGGCGCAAAGAAGCGGAATTTTTGCCAGGCAAACCTTTAACCGCAAAAACCACCAGCTTAGCGCAAATTCAGGGCAATTTAAAAATCGACGAAGACGGCAAACTGAAATTTGTAGAAGAAGACGGTATTGACTTCCAAGCCATTACCGTTTTACTACCCGGCGGTGAAGAGGTAGCGATGCTGTTTAGCGTCAAGAACCTAGTCGCCAAAACCACCGAGGCTTTGCCAGCCATTAATACCTCCACCGATTTTGAAGGGGAATTTCTGGTTCCCTCCTACCGCAGTCCGGACTATCAAGATCCCAGAGGCCGTGGTGCTGCCAGTGGTTACGATTACACAGCCGGTCTAGTGGCATTGGAACCAGATGAAGAAGTGGAACGGTTCAACGCCAAACGCACCTCCATTCGCAGCGGCAACATTTCCCTACAAGTATCGAATGTAGACCCCACTACTGGGGAAATGTCCGGCATCTTTGAAAGCATCCAACCTTCCAACACCGAAGAAGAAGGATTTGAACCCAAAGATGTAAAAATCCGCGGTCGGTTTTACGCGCGCGTGGAAGAAGCCTTTGAATCCTAACCCCACACCAACGATGGCGTTAGGCAATACAGCGTAATTCCATCAAAATCGGCATCCCCGGCAAAATCGGCGAGGGAATGCTGCCAAAAGGTGGCTTTTCTTCGCCGGTTTTTTGGCCGGGAACCTACGTAAAAACGCGGAAATACAAAAAAATTAAACTTTGTAAGGGAAAAATTACGTAGAAACCCCATTCTCGTGAAATTTTTAGCAAGCTACAGTAGAGACTGGGGATGTGGGAGAGGAAACTTAAGACCTAGTGGGCTACCCAATGTTCGATCGATCCCTACAGTCCCCGGTACGGAAAAGCCAGGTCCGGGTGCGAGGCAGACCAACTGCGATCGCAACCAGATATGAAACGCAGTACCAACAGCTAAGGTTTCCAAAAAACGGTTGGCGCTGACTAACCCAATCACTGGACAAAAAATGACATTCGTGTCGATTGCGTTCGGTTAGTCCAGCCTTGGTCTCGTAGCAGACTCCGT
>NZ_LNDC01000139.1 GCF_001870905.1 Geitlerinema sp. PCC 9228 | reverse complement strand
TATGGAAGACGATGATGAATCTTCCGATGATGATGATGAATCTTCCGATTACGAAGGGGAAGAAACGGTAGCCGATATGGAAGATGAGGGTGAAGAAGATCCCATCACCGGTAGTAACTGGTTTGGTGAAGATGAAGACGATTCCATCGTGGAATGGGAATTATTGGAAGATATTGAAGAAAACCTTACCAACGATAACGACTGGTTTGGTGAAGGTGAAGATAACCAGATGTTGGTAGACTATGTTGGAGAAGAAGGCGAGATTTCATTCTTCCAGGAAATGTTCGCCATGGAAAGCGAAGAACTCTTCACTCAACTACCCGATATTATAGAAGACTATCTACAGTCTCTTTAAAATCTGGAAGTTTCGATGGAAGCTTCTGGATAACTGTCTAATGTGTGGATAGCTTGTTTTTTACAATCGCGATCGCATCCACACGTAATATAGCATGGAGAACGAGTCGCCAAAGACTCGTTTTTTTTGCTCTAAAGCTTTTCAAACTTCGGTCTTTGGGAAAAATTCCGAAAATTTCCGGCTTTTTGAATAGAACTAGCAGTCAAAGAAGTCAACGCCTCTGCCGTGGCATGACCTTCCCCATGACCGATAGCATGACTCAAAATACAAACCGCTTGCCAAAAACGACCGCCAACTCGCCTTCGCAAACCAGGTGGTAACTCTTTCGTCGCCTGATTTAATTGACCGCTGCGCAACCAATTGATGCAAAATTGATTGAGAGCTTGCCGTTCTGCTGGTGACAGCCATTGCAAGCGATCGCCACAAAGACATAATAACAGCCGATAGCTGCGATTGTGTCCAAAAGTAGGAACCCCTTCTTTCGTTTGGTTTTGCATTGCCGTATCCCCCCATTTATATCTGTAAATGAATGATTTTGTTGGATATAGAAAAATTTTTTGATTGTGGCTGGTTGTCTCCTGGTCCCTATCTTTCCCAAAATTATCGTTCTTTAACTCAACCATAGAAACCTTCACGATTTTGATTGATTGGCTCAGGTAGTAGGATTTCAGTATTTTCCCCCTGTTCGGATCCCCACTGTATGCTCTCCGACTCCTAAATTATACTGAGAAATCTCCCCAGCCAGACAAAAATGTAAAAAAACTACAATAAGGTAATAATCACCACGCCTACCAGCATAATGGTAGCGCCTGTCAGTCGTTCTTGAATACCTGGTTCCTGCAAAAACAAATGTCCAAAAAGAGCAGAAAATAAAATACTCGTTCTTTTCACAGAAACCACTTCCGCCACCAGGGTCAATTTCACCGCTTGCATGAAGCATAGAACCGTCAATCCCTGAAACAAACCCACCGCAAACAGATACCCAATATTTTTCGGGATTAATTTTAAATTATGCTGGGATTTGTACAGCATAATTGGCGTCATGGCCGTTGCCAGTACGGTAGAATTTAAAGCTGCCCATAAAATTGGCGAAGACTGTTCGACCCCAAGCTTGTTTAATGTGGAAAGAAAGCTCCAAAAAATCGCCACCGCCAGCATAAACCGCGGTCCATTTTCTCGAAATAAAGCTTTTAAAGGAGCCAAGTAGCCTTGCTCTTGATTTCTGATTTTTAAAATATAGGAGCCGCCAACAATCAGAAGCATTCCTAAAATATCCCACTTTCCAGGAAATTCGCCCACAATTAAAGGCGAAGTTGCCAATAAAAATAAAGGGGTAAAGGAAATCATAGGAACGGTAATCGATAAATCGGATAGTTTGATAGCGCGAAAATAAAATATGTTGGAGATGACCTGCAAAACCAAAACAATAAAAATGGTACCCGCTAGGGAAGCATCCCAGGTTGGCGGTTGTTGGGAAAACTGATAAAATAGCAAAGGCAAAAAGAACGGTAATGCTAAAAAACGCGAAGACCAGGTAATAATATATTCGTCGCCAATCCGCTGTAACGCTTGTTTGCTAACCAAATCTCGCAGGGAAGCAAAAATAGCCGTAAAGAGAGCAAAAACAAACCACATAATAAAATAGGAAGGACTCTAAAACTAGAGTCCCTGGTTAATTTTCTTTAATTGAGTATCTTAACACTTCTTTACATTTTTGCACCATTCACCTGGCTATCTGCTAGCAGCAGGTTTGAGGCAGCTATCTATAAAAACAATTTTATCCCTCAAAGGGCTAGGAAACCGATTTGCCTGTGGATATATATCTTTGGGAAAAGGAGGATGGCATTTCTGTATGCTGGCAAGGAAACGCAAAGGAACCTTCTGGAAAATGGGTCGTTTCGGTGGATAGTTCCGATACCACTTTTAGCCTACCACGGACGATCGCCCATAAAAGGCGATTGATGGCGCGACGTTCTTCATTATTGAGCTTTTCGTCTAAAATTGCTGCCATGAGACCGTATCGGTCAGCTACAGTAACTTTTCCCGTTCTTGCTGCTTGAGCACACATTTCGCTAATGGCGCAGGGAAGCAAGCAGACATCGTATGAATACATAGACTTGGCAACTTACAACGCAATCAGTATCGACGATGCCTGTCCCAAAAACAGCGATCTAAATCCTAGAAAAATGCGATCGCGATCGCAACTTCCCCTGCTAAACTAAGCGGAAGCTGAGGAATTCTGTTTTTGTCGCACCTGTTCCCAAATTTCTAAAAACTCCCGTTCAAAAGCAACTTGAGCGCGGTTGGTTCTACCTCCCAAATAGAAGCTATCCCCTTGCTGCAATCCCCAAATTTGCGAGTGGGAAACGTAACTCATCACCACACCCAGCATCAGCAAAGCAAAACCACCGTACACCAGAGGAATTCCGGGGTCAGTCTTAATTTGCAAGCCAGTACTGCCAATCAAATCCAATACCTTGACCGTCACCCCTTCAACTTCAATCGACTTACCAACTCGAACGCTACCAGCCAACTTTCCTTGTTTATCGTACACCACCAGCGTCCCTTGCAAGTCCTGCGCCAATATAGAAATCCCTTCGCTAAAATCGGGTTTAATGGGAATCCAAGTTCCCCAAGTTCTACCTTCCCCTGGCTGCTTGAGTTTCGCCATCGGTAGCTTAAAAACCGGACTATTGTTCACCCGAACTCGAATCCCATCAATAGACCAATCCGTTTGATATACCGTAAAGCCAGCATACCGCAGTGGGTCGTTTACCTTAATTTGCTTGTTAGCCACCGGTTCCCCATCTGAGTTCAATACCGATAAATCCGAGTAAAACTGGTCGATATCACCTTCTGGAGTATAATCAATCCAAAAATCATTCACCTGCAACGACCACTGACTCAGTTGCTGTGGTTGCGACCAAGGACCGGCATCTACAATATTATCAATGGATTGCGTTTCGCCACTGGGAATCAACTGCTGCGCCATCACGCCGGTCATATTGCCTAAAATGGCACCCAGCAAAATCAACAACATGCTAGCGTGGACCACAATCGGACCAATACGACCCACGATCCCTTTACGCGCATAAATCGTATCGCCTTCTCGAAACACCCGATAGCGGCGTTGCTGTAGGTGAGATTCCAACGCATCAATGCCTTGCAAGGTATCGGAAACGCTGAGGCTCAATTTCTGAAATTTGCGGGGTTCTTGATAAAATTGCCAGCGACGCGCAGCTTTTAAGGCAGGGAACTGGCGGGTAAAGGTACAGGCGGTGAGGCTGCTGCCAAATAAGACTAATAACGATAAAAACCACCAGGTTCGGTACACCCGATCCAACCCCAAGGTGAGAATGAATTTCCAATCTATAAAGCCAAATACAGCTGGCTCTTCGGGATAGTTGTTTTGGTAGAACTGAACGCTTTCCCCTTGTTCGATGACGGTACCGAACATGCTAGCGACGGCAATTAGCAGCAGCAAAACAATTGCCAGCCGTAAGTTGGCTAGCAGCGGCAGCAGTTCCCGCTTCCAAAATCTAGGGATGACGAAAATCCAGTCAGGAAAAGAAGTGGTATTGTTGGCAGTCATGGCAAATTCACAGAACCGGTACTAGGCGAGAGAGCAGGGAAACCACTCCAAAACCGACCAATAAAGCGCCACTGGTGGGGGTAATCCAAGCAGACCACTGGCGCAAACTGAGCAATTTTTTCAGGGTGGCTGTGAAGGTTCCTGCTAAAATCAGCGGTGCTACATATCCTACACTGTAGGCAAGCAGCAGTCCACCGCCAACGATGGGTTCGCCGGTGGTGGAGACCCAGGCGAGTAGGGTAGCCAAAACGGGAGTACTGCAGGGAGAGGCGACCAAACCGAAGGTGAAGCCTAACAGGTAGGAACGCACACCCCGCGGCCATTCTTGGGAAATCCATTCGGTTCCGCCAAGGGAAGGTAAGGGGATGGGAATGGCGTCTAATAGATACAATCCCATAACGATCGCGATCGCGCTGACTACAATTGGCAATCCTACCCCAATTTGACCGTACACTTTTCCAAAGACGGAGGCAAGAATGCCTAAACCGGCAAGGGTGGTTGCCAATCCCAAAGCAAACCAAGTGGATTGAACCGCGGCTTGCGCGCGACTTTGTCCTTCGTATCCCCCGATGTAGCCAATGGTGATTGGTAGCATGGACAACATACAAGGGGTTAAACTGGTTAGCAATCCAGCGGCAAAGATGACGGCGACACTAACCCAATTTAAATCGGCTAGTTGGCTGGATACTAAGTTATCGGCAAACTGCTGTAGCTGATATAACTGGGTTTGCAAAGTTTCTAGCATTTTCCGTTGGTAGCAACTCAACTGGCAACTCTTTGGAATTGTAGCGTATTTGACCTGCTAGCTGGTGTTGGGGAAGGGTCCTCCCATGGCAGCGCCAGCATGGGGAGAAGCTGCTGGTAGGGGAATAGCCGAACTTTCGATTGTGTTTTGGAGGAAAGGAATATGACAGCTACCGTACAGTTTATTGAAGGTTTGAACGAAACGATTAGCGATGTTAGCTTGCGCAAGCGGAAAAGTTCCGATAATAAAATTGTGGTTCTTTCTTTTAAGAATTTAAAGGCTTTGGAGTTTGGACGCAGCTATATTAATAAAATCGAGCATCTGTGGCTGGTGGATGAGGAGGGCAATATTCGCGTGGAACCCAGCGATATTCGCATTATTCTGGTTGATGATGACGAAACGTCTCGAACGGAGTGTTCTTTTGAAGTTCGCTCTCAGGAGGTCTGGGAACGG
Source organism: Geitlerinema sp. PCC 9228 (assembly GCF_001870905.1). NCBI lineage: Bacteria > Bacillati > Cyanobacteriota > Cyanophyceae > Geitlerinematales > Geitlerinemataceae > Geitlerinema > Geitlerinema sp. PCC 9228. Next base: position 19,409 of record NZ_LNDC01000139.1, on the reverse strand, counting down.
GTGATGCGCTTTTTACAGCGATACGCTCAAGAGAATGGGTTTGAGTTTCAGAGCAAGTAAAATAGAGAATTTTGAGTTAGAGGCGATCGCTTCCTTCTGAATATATAATTTTTGAAAAACCTTTCGCTAGCGATCGCTACCAATTCACCACTGGATTCATCATAACCAAATCCTTGCCTGCCTTCTTGAATATCATCTACAATACCTTCTAATTTCTGCAACCATCGCTCTTTAGACGCCTCATAGCGTTCGTTTTTTCGCTCGAACCACCAAGCATACCGCTGCTTAATCCCCTCTGCCTCTTGGCGGGTCACTGCCACCAAAGATTGGTTTTTGTTGGCATGAAACTGCCACTTGCAACCGATGCAGAAAGGCTGGTTCGTCTTCCGGCAGCGTTGGCAACACAGGCATTACTGCAATTGAAATTCTGGGAACGTACCCCCGCAACATAGGAATGCCATAGCTTGACCCTCTCATGAATTCTATTCGTGAAAGGGTCTTTAAACGGTCAACGAACTCATATAGATGCTGGGTGGTGTCTGGGGATGCTTGTCAAACCACATGGCTAATTCTGTTTCCAGTCTTTGAACAGCATTTTCTTTTACCAGTACCCACTTTCCCCAGTTGCGGCGCATGCGGGGATTGGGACGAAAAGCTGATGTATAACAATAACTGCATCCGTACTGATATCCCCGATAAGGGTTTAAGGTGAAATCGTAACTACCAATGTAGCCAGTTGCTTTTGTCAGAATCGATTGTGCTTTTTGCTTGTAAACACCGGCGCTGCCAAATTTTTCCCACAAGCGAACGATCGCTTTTTTGCTCGTATAGCCTTCGTATTCTGACTTGGCCATGATACCAGCTACCCCATCGTGGTTTGACAAGCTTTTAATTCCCAAGAGATCTTTGCTTTGTGTTTTCTCTAGTTTTCTCTAACTGTGAACCCGGGGTTGCGGATGCAGCGTAGATAGAATTTCGCTTTCTACCGTTGCCAATTCGTCGAGGCGTCGATCCACTTCTTCGCGGGAAAAGCTTTCCACAGCTAACAACCAAAACATTCCATAATGACGCGCCTCGGAAGCCATCAATCCGCGATAAAATTTCGCTAGCTTTTCCTGCGGACAGTACTGACCCAGCAATCCCAACCTTTCGTGACTTCTGGCTTCGATTAATGCCGAAACCAGCAGAAAATCCAAGCATCTTTGGGGTTCTTCCCCACGGACGTTGGAAATGAGGGTTTCGCCGTAGGGGGGTGGCGGCAGCGGCTGTAGGGGAATCCCTCTCTCTTCAAGAATTTGGTTGACCATTTCAAAGTGTTCCAGTTCTTCCCTTGCCAATGCTGTTAGCTGGCGTACTAGTTTCTCGTGGGAAGGATAGCGGCAAATGAGTCGCAGGGCGTTTCCCGCTGCTTTTTTCTCGCAGTGGGAATGATCGAGTAGAATTGTGTCTATGTTGGCGATCGCTTGGTCAATCCAAGCCTGGGATGTGGGTTGTTTGAGAATTTTTATCGTACGAATAGCGGCATTCATAAAAAAATTGGCTACCCTACCTTATGTTGCATGGCTCGTTTTCCGAGTGTAGCGCAACGGCCCTCCCCGCGATCGCTTGTCAATTCATAATCGGTCCTCAATTGTGAATTTGACTATTCGTTCCAAAATCGTTACCGTGGAAAATAGAAAGCCAAGCAAGCGGACATGGCCAGATGCAAGCAGTTTGACCAACAAGCCGCCTTGGAAAAAGCGATGGAAACCTTCTGGCGATACGGCTACGAGGGAACGTCCATCACGACCTTGCTCAACAATATGGGCATCAACCGAGGCAGCTTGTACGATACCTTTGGCGGCAAGCGTTCTTTGTTTGAAAGTGCGTTAGCTTTGTACGAGGAAACCGTCCTCGCCACCATTGTCAAACCACTGGAAGCACCCAATGCTGCGAAACAGGCCATTTGCGATCGCTTTAACGAGATTGTAGACCAAGCGGTAGCGGATGTCCAACGCCGCGGCTGTTTGATTACCAACTCAGCGGTGGAACTGGCTTCCCACGACCCGGAAATCCAGCAGCAAATCGCACGCACATTCCAGCAAGTCCAAGAAGCTTTTCAAAAGGCGCTGCTGCGTTCCCAACAGCAAGGAGAAATTTCCCCAAAACTTGACCGAGAAGCGATCGCGGCTTTTCTAACTTCCAGCTTGCAAGGCTTGCGCGTGATGTCTCGCGTCAATCCCGATCCAGAGGAAATGCGAAAGGTGGTTCGCGTTACCTTATCAGTTTTGCAGTAAACCATCTGCGTCATTTCGCCGCCAATTTATTTTATTTTTTGATTATTTTGGAATAATCATTCAAAAAGGAGTATTCTATGAATTTCAGCCAGGAACTTACCAATCTCAACCAGAAGCTCCAGGACCAAATACCCGAAGATTCCCAAGCCAAGATGCAGCAAGCCAAGTCCGAACTAGAAAAAGCCCATATTACCGAACACAGCCTGCAAGAAGGAGACACCGTTCCCAACTTTACCCTCCCCAACGCCACAGGAAATACCGTACAGCTGCAAACCTTATTGCAAAATGGTCCTGTGGTTCTTTCCTTCTACCGCGGTCAGTGGTGCCCTTACTGCAATTTAGAATTGCGTGCTTTGCAAAATACTCTGCCAGATATTCAAAAGTTTGGCGCTTCCCTGGCTACCATTTCGCCGCAAACTCCTGATAATTCTCTATCAACAAAAGAAAAATATAATTTAGACTTTGAGGTTCTTAGCGACGTAGGCAATCAGGTGGCACGAAAATTTGGCTTGGTTTTTCAAGTTCCGGAATATTTGTGTCCGGTTTACGACCGTTTGGGCATTGATTTGGCGGCACACAACGGTGACGAAAGCTTTGAACTTCCTATGCCAGCTACTTATGTGGTTAATACCAATGGCAAAATTGCCCTCGCTTTTGTAGAGGCTGACTATACCAAACGCTTGGAACCAGACCAAATTCTGGCTACATTGCGCAATCTGAAAGTAACTGTATAGCTCAAACAGGGCAGGCACGGGGCACTGCCCCTACTGGAATTGTTTTCCTTGGTTTGCAAGTTTGGATCGCTACGGTGCAACTTTCGGGTGGCGTATCTATAATTTAAACCTAATCGCTACTAGTTAAATGTTTGGTATTTCCAATCTCTGTCGAAAAATTCCCCCAGAGAGCGCTGCGAAATAATTGAGAATCTTGTCAACTAGTCACGAAAATTCGCCGCTTGACCCATGGGGATGGAAAATAGTAAAATCCGAAAGTATAGTATTGGGTGCGATTTGTGGAAAATTTTATCTTCAACGGAAAAGTTGGCGCTGTATTTCCCATATTTTGGTAGAGAGAAACGAAATTTTTTTGGGGACGGAAATTTTTGCTATTCCCCCTATCTGCATGTATTTTTGTAAAGGTGATTCTCCTTCACCAGGCGCTTCGCGATCGCATTTTCCTTGACGAATTTTTCATTTTGTGGTATGCAAGCCACTTTGCTGTTTTGCTGTTGTTAAGAAGACAGAAGAACTTTAATTGTGCCTTTGTGGTTCATTAACTAAGATGGTCGGGACAATTCGCAAATTGCCCCTAACGAAGTCATTTTCTATCCCTTACGACACACCAGCAAACAATGCCGAAATTTCCTTAGGCGAAGCATCGGCGGTAGCCACCACCTCCACAATTTTCCGTTGCGATTCTGGGGAAAACAACGCTTCCACACATACTTTCGCCACTTGACTGCGGGGAATACTGCCACCAAATAAGGTATCGGCACCGCTCATTTTCACAGGTAAATCGCTATCCGTATTTGACAACCCTCCGGGTCTGACAATCGTATAGTTCAAATCGCTGTTTCTTAAAAAATCCTCAGCCCGTTTTTTCCAAAACAGTACCAACCAGAATAAATTTAAAGGATGGAAAAAGCGAGAAACGCACAGGGAAGAAACCATCACAAAGCGATCGATTTCTTGTGCCTGGGCAACCCGTACCAAATTATTCGTCCCTTCATAGTCTACCCGACAAGGACCACCCGGGTCCAGACTGGGTCTAGCGCCAATGGCACTAATCACCGCCGTACAACCTGCCATGGCTTTTTGCATGGAACGTCGGTCGAGCAAATCTCCCACAGCAATTTCCGCAGATGGCGGTAAAATCGTCTGGGCGGTTTCCAAGTTGCGGACAAAGGCACGAACGGGAATTTCTCGTTCTACAAGTTCCCGCACTACCCGGCGACCGGTTTCTCCTGTGGCTCCAGCTACCAATACCTTCATAAAAACCAATACATACGTAACTTTACATCAAGATGGGAATCGGTTGGCATAGATTTTAAAGGATTTTTGAATTTTTGGGGACGTTGGGTCAGTTTCTATGCGGGTTGCTACGTTAGGCTATAGAAAGAAAACGACCCAAACTGCTCGTGGTCGATTTTGATTTAGTCTGTCGATTTTATCCAGCAAGGTATTTTATGCAATCTCCATCCAGCGATCGCTTTTCTGCAACCAACCCTCAATCGAGGGAAAAACCTCCGAAAAATAACGAGTTTGCCACCGATGGTTGGCAAGAAACAACAGTTGAGTGGGAAGCACAAGAGTATATCACCGAGCAAGAAACCGCTGGGGAAGTGGCAGACGAAGAAGAACTGAGCAACGAACCCATTTGGTTTGGCGGAGAGTTTGTGGGCTGTATGGATATGTATGCGGATATAGGCACCGTCGCCGAATATTTTGACGATCATCCGCAATGGTTTCGTCGCTGCGCCCATCCCATGCAAGCGGAACCATTAGGCGAAAATGGATATGCCCTGACCATCGGTCGGTTTGGCGCTTTGGGGTATCAGGTAGAACCCAAAATTGGCTTAGAATTGTTGCCGCAAGACCGAGGCGTGTATCGTATTCGCACCATTTCCATTCCCAATTATACGCCCCCTGGTTATATCGCCAACTTCGAAGCCGAACAAAAACTGGTGGAAACGGATGCTGAAGATGTTCAACATTTGGCAGCAATCGGCGACGAAATTATGGAAAAAACTAGAGTCCAGTGGCATTTGCTGTTGCAAGTAGGGGTCCGATTTCCTAAGTTTATTCACAAACTCCCCATGTCGTTGATTCGGAAAACTGGCGATCGGTTGCTGGCTAAAATTGTTTGCCAAGTTTCCTATCGACTTACTCACAAAGTGCAGGAAGACTTTCATGGAAATTTGGGGGAAGAGCGTTTAAGAATATTTAAGAAAATGGCGAAAAAGAAAAAATACGCAGAAATTTGCCGGCAAGTTTCCCAAATTGCTGGTGAAAATCAAGCAGAAACAGCCAATCAAGAAAGCGAAGGAACCACTGGCTAGTTCCTTCGCTAAGAATTCATTAATTATATGTCTTTGGACAATGGGGCAAACCAAGCTTGGGTGATGGCAATTAAATGCTGCCCAGCAGTTTTTGCACGATTTCAATACCGGTAAATGCTTGCCAGGCAAACAAGCCAATTAAAACCATGTTTAAGGAAACGTGGGTATAGCGAGCCCAAGTTTGCCCTTGTTGCATGAGGGGAGAAAGTGCTGCGGAAATGGCGACTAAGCCAGTCATGCCCAAGCCAACCAACAAGTGAGGACCAACGAACAGCTTGCCGTTGTTAATATAGGTAACGCTCATGCCGCCAATGGCACCCAACACAATGAGAGCCAACAAGAGGGAACCAATGCGGAAGTGCCGAACGTTGTATTTGCCTTTGACCAGTTCTTTTTTCTCCTCTCCTTGGGCTAGGCGCGTGCGACGTGCTTTGCTGCCTAGATAAAAAGCATACAAAGCGATCGCCAAAACCACCCACATCAGGACCGGATGAACGAAATTCATCCCAAATTGAACCGATTCTGGTAGCTCGATACTCATAGTGAATCTCCCAGTAGCGTTTGCGCAGCGTCGGCAAGAACTTATTGTTCGAGTCTTTACAAAAATTAATTATAAATCTTTTGTCAATTGTCAGCGAAAAAGTGCGTACAATTGCCTCAGAGGTGGAAGTATCTGCCCGTCCCCTCAATAGCAAAAAAGGAACCAGCCGTGGTTTGGAAAGCCTCTTCTGCCCAATCCTTACTGCAAGCTGCCCAGGGAGGCAATTTGCAACAAGTACGCACCTTGCTGCAGCAACAAGTCGAGCCCAACTGCTGCGATCGCCAAGGTACCACGCCCCTCATGTTTGCCGCTGCCGCCGGATATACCGAAATTGTGCGGGTATTGCTGGAATTTGGGGCGGATCCCCACCAAACCCGCAGCGAATACGGCGTTACCGCTTTCATGCTGGCAGCCGCTAGCGGCGCTGTGGATGCGATGGAGCTGCTTTTATCTTACGGGGTTGATGTCAATCTCGGCAACGAAGACGGCAGTACGGCTTTAATGGCAGCTGCCGCCAACGGTCGCGAAAAAGCCGTGCAGGTATTGCTGGCAGCCGGTGCCCATCCCCACACCTGCGATCGCGATGGCGATACCCCGTTAAAAGTAGCCGTCGAAAATGGCCGTTTGGGGGTCGTGAAATCTTTACTGGCAGCCGGTGCCCCTGCCAACCAACAGCACCAACAAGGGGATACCCTGTTAATGCTTGCTATCGATGCCCCCACCTCTCCTTACGGCAATCGCGGACATCTAGAAATGGTCAAAACCCTCATAGAAGCTGGTGCTGAGGTCAATGCTAGCAATCCCGACGGCGAAACTGCTTTCATGGCTGCCGTCGCCAACGGTAACGAAGCCATTACCAGATATTTGCTTGATGCTGGTGCCGCCGTCAATGCCGAAAATCTGGAAGCCGAAACGGCCCTGCATTTGGCTGTGGTGGCAGGATACGCCAATATGGCCCAACTGCTGCTGGAGTGCGGTGCCGATCCCAATCGCCGCAACCGTCAGGGAGATACGCCGTTGCTGGTTGCCGTTTGGCAGGGCGATCGCACCACGGTGGAAATTTTACTTGCGTACCATGCCGATGCCAATTTGTCAAGTGCCGGCGAACCTCCCCTGGCGATCGCCATTGCCAGCCATCGGGTAGATTTGGTTTCGCGACTGCTCGCTGCTGGTGCCGATCCCGACGTACGCCTGGAAGGGGGCAAAACGCCCCTCATCCAAGCTGCCGAACGGAACCTTATGACTGTGGTAGAAGCCTTACTTGCTTACCATCCAGACATCAACGCCCGCGATCGCTTGGGGGCAACCGCCCTCATGTGGGCAGCTGCCCGTGGCCATCCCCAAATCTGCCAAATGCTCCTACAAGCTGGGGCGAGAACCGACTACCGCAATTATGGGGGATTGACCGCCGCCGCGATCGCTGAATTTAATGGCGATCGGCAAGTGGTGGAATTGCTGGAAACTGGCAGCCGGCAAAATTGATGGGAAACGATTTCCAGAACCCCGAAAAATTTAACAATTTTGGCCAACTTTTATCCTAAAATTGCCTCAGTTTCTTCTATTATGTGGTCAAAACATTTCCAGGTATCACAGGTTTTATACAAGGGGGCAATCGTGAAACGTACTCGCTGGTGGTTGCTAGGTTTGAGCGCCTCTTTAGCGGCAAGCATACCCACCGCTGCTGCTGCCGTAGAATCCCTCCAAACCACAACCATCTCTGTGCCGCTGGATTGGCTGGTGTTTGCCCAACAGGATCAACCCGATCTGATCGCCGATGTGGTCAATGCTTGGCAAAATTTTGTGCAAAGTGGTCAAGTTTGGGCATTGCTCATCGGTATTTTTATTGGGTGGTTTTTTCGGGGAATTTTCCGCGTTTGAATTTTGGCTTGGGAGAGCCCCTTCCACCCCCCCTCACCATTGAAACCACTGACCATCCTATCGCCAACGGAGGAAAACGTGACGCAACAGCCCCAAAAAACTTGGAGCCAGCGATTTGAAAGTGCCTTGCATCCAGCGATCGCACGCTTTAATGCCAGCATTGGATTCGATATTCAACTCATTGAATACGACCTCACCGGTTCCGTTGCCCATGCCCAAATGCTCGCCAAAACCGGGATTATTTCCCCAGAAGAAGGGGAACAGTTGGTTTCTGGCTTGGAACAAATTCGTCAGGAATACCGGCGCGGCGAATTTCAACCTGGGATAGATGCTGAAGACATTCACTTCGCCGTAGAGCATCGCTTAACCGAAACGATCGGCGATACCGGGAAAAAACTCCACACCGGGCGATCGCGCAACGACCAAGTCGGTACCGACCTACGCCTGTACCTACGCGATCGTATCGATCGCATCCACAAGCAACTGCGACAGTTGCAAACCGTTCTAGTGGATTTGGGCGAACAGCACGTCGAAACCATCATCCCCGGCTACACCCACCTGCAACGCGCCCAACCCATTAGCCTCGCCCATCACTTACTGGCTTACTTTCAAATGTTTCAGCGAGATGTGGAACGCTTGCAGGACGTACGCCGGCGTACCAATATTTCCCCTTTGGGATGTGGTGCCCTTGCCGGAACCACTTTTCCCATTGACCGACATTATACCGCCGAACTGTTAGGTTTCGACTGCCCCTACGAAAACAGCCTCGATGGCGTTAGCGATCGCGATTTTGCTGTAGAATTCCTCAACGCCGCTAGTTTGATTGTTACCCACCTGAGCCGCTTGAGCGAAGAACTTATCCTGTGGGCATCTACTGAATTTAACTTCGTTACCCTCCAAGACAGCTGCGCCACCGGTTCCAGCATCATGCCGCAAAAGAAAAATCCCGACGTTCCCGAACTTATCCGCGGCAAAACCGGGCGCGTTTTTGGGCACTTGCAGTCGCTGTTGGTTTTATTAAAAGGACTCCCCCTGGCTTACAACAAAGACTTACAAGAAGACAAAGAAGCTATTTTCGACGCCACCAACACCACCGAAGCCTGTTTGGAAGCCATGACCATTTTGATGGCAGAAGGCATTACGTTCCACAACCCCCGCCTCGCTGAAGCCGTCACCAGCGATTTTTCCAACGCCACCGATGTGGCTGATTATCTAGCCAGCAAAGGCGTTCCCTTTCGCCAGGCATACAATTTGGTGGGTCAAGTCGTCAAAACTTGTCTGGCTTCCGGCAAACTCCTCAAAGACCTCTCCCTACAAGAATGGCAAGAACTCCATCCCGCCTTTGAATCCGATATTTACGAAGCCATTGCTCCCTCTACGGTTGTTTCCCGACGCAACAGCTACGGCGGCACTGGTTTCGACCAAGTTCGGGAAGCTTTGCAAAGAGCGCGGGCAACTTTGCCAGGGTAGGCGTGCCGGGGGTGGGAAATTAGGAAATTAGAAAATTATGGCAATACTATCCCACGCCCCTTTTTCCACAAAAAACCTCCCGAACTTGACTGAATTTGATAGTATTTGTTTGAGCTTTGGATTGATAATTTTTTGAGAATAGACAACACCAAGGCGCTTCGTCAGCACCCCTGGCTGAAGCACGGGGGCTTCATGCCTCCAGTTTCAGGTAGCTGACCAGCCCTTCGCCCTTTGGGGCTACGTTTTTAGGGTCATGGTACCTACAAATGCTTTCGGTGTTTGTCGCCCTGCCGTTAACGGTTCAACCGCCCTACCAGGGGGAAGGCTGTGCCGTTCGCTCGACCAGCCCGAAAAATATGGGCGAGGAAAACATGACGCTGTACAGGGTAGGCGATTCCGGCTAGAACACCGAAAGCGGAAACTGCACCTCTTTTCGCTCTCGGTGAGTGTGGGGAAGGCGACTTTAGTCGCTGTTCGTTTTTCCTCCCGGCGCTAAAGCGACAGGGCTGGCAAACGTATCGAAGATTTTCCGTGAACCTGCCATCTGGGACTGGTTGAAACCGCTGGTAAGAGGAGATTGCCCATGCACCCTTTGGTTAACCTGATTTCCTTGTTAGGAATTGTTTTCTTGTGTTTCGTGGCGTGGTTGGGTTCGGAAAACCGCAGCCAAATTCCCTGGAAGGTGATTGTTTGGGGGATTGGCTTGCAAATGGCTGTGGGATTGTTGGTTTTCGTACTGCCCACCCGAGACGCGATCGCTCAGCTTAACAATTTGTTAAATGTCATTCTAGACGCCTCAGAAGCTGGTTCTAGATTTCTCTTTACCGACTTATTTGTTCCCGACCCCAACGAACCACCACCAGGTCCCGGACCTGCAGGTCGCTGGATCGTCCGAGCTGTGGGAGTTCCTTATGTAGCGATTCCCGGGGATACCTTGGGAGCGGATAATATCGAAACTGGTTATATCCTGGCTTTTCGCGCTCTCCCCCAAGTCATCTTTTTCTCGGCTTTGGTGGCTCTACTCTACCGACTGCACATTATTCAGCCTGTGGTGCGGGGATTTGCCTGGCTGTTTGAGCGAACCATGCGTATTAGTGGTGCGGAATCTCTTTCTGGTGCTGCCAATATTTTTGTGGGAATTGAATCCGCGATCGCGGTGAAACCTTTTTTGCTGGATATGACCCGCAGCGAACTGTGCGCTATTTTAAGTAGCTGTTTCGGTTCCATTGCTTCCTCGGTTTTGGCTCTGTATGCAGGAATTTTACGTCCTACCTTTCCCGCCATTACCGGACATTTGGTCTCGGCTTCCATCATGACCATCCCCGCTTGCTTTGTCATGGCTAAATTGCTGGTGCCGGAAACCGATACACCCAAAACCCTAGGTCATATTCCCGAAGAAAAATCGGAAGACGAAGCAGAGGAAGACGAACAAGAAAGCGCTTCCCAATCCAAAAAACAACCCAATCCCATTGATAGTCTGATTTTGGGTGCCCTCGATGGGGTAAAAATGGCTGTCGGTATCGCTGCCACCATTATCGCTATTTTGGGCTTGGTTGCCTTGGTGAATGCTTTCTTTGACGGTTTGGCAGGGATGGCCACCAGCGACAATCCCATTGTGAATGCCATTGGCAACATCTTTCAGCAAATAACGATTGCCAATTTGATGGGCATGTTGTTTTTGCCTTTTACGTTTTTTACGGGGGTTTCCATCGAATGGCAAGAACTCTGGCAAGCATCTACCCTCATCGGCAGGCGATTGTTTGAAACCAGCATTCCTCCCTATTTGAAACTTGCCGAACTTTCTCGCAATGGGGAAATTAGCGATCGCACGATGCTGATTGTTAGCTACGTTCTCTGTGGCTTTACCCACTTTGCCTCTTATGGAATTTTTATCGGTGGGTTGTCTGGTTTGATTCCCTCGCGGCGATCGGAAGTAGCTTCCCTCGGCGTTAAAGCTTTGTGGGCAGGTACGCTGGCTACGCTTATGACTGGCTGCGTTGCTGGTTTGTTTGATTTTGGCAATCCTGCCGTTTTGGGTAGACCGTAGTCGATCTAAAAGTTTTTTATTCCCCACGTTTGTAGCCCATCAACGAAAAATTTTAGGAGGAACCGTGAACCGAACTCGATGGTGGCCGATCGCGTTAGGGTTGATAACGGCACTGGCGATCGTTTTCATGGAGCAACCCTGGCATCGCGGAGAATCTGCCCATACTTTCTCGCTGGGTGAATTGGTACAAGCCCAATCCCCCTCACCAACCCCCTCTCCGTCTCCCTCGCCAGAAACTTCTCCTTCTCCTTCTCCCTCACCTTCTCCCTCGCCAGAAACTTCTCCTTCTCCCTCACCAACCCCGTCTCCTTCTCCCTCTCCCTCTCCTTCTCCCTCGCCAACCCCGTCTCCTTCTCCCACTGGGGGAAGGGGTACGCAAACCCCCGCAACAACGCCAATGCTTGAAATTCCTGGTCCTCCCCTCAACCAAGAAGATTCCCCTTATATTGACCCCGACAATCGGTTTCAAGTGGGACTTCTAGAAGATTTCAGCGTTCGAAGCATCCGAGATGTAACTTTGGTGGAATCTTCTGATGGGGAACTCGCCTATACAGTCGCCGTACAACCCCGCGCCATCGATCGCGAATTGTCGGCTGGGGCATTAGCTCAGATTAGCGTTGAATATTTCCAAAGGGGAGAAGGCTTTGTCCCGCAAGCAGAACAACGCCTTCCCGATGGTAGTATCCTCATTCCTTGGGAAGGAACCCTGACAAAGGGCAGAAACACCCAACCCATTTATGGCAGAATCTTTGCCAAACAGGCAGAAAATAGTAACGTTCTCATGCTACTGGTCTCAGCTACAGAAGCGAGACGCAGTGAGTTAGATGGCGTTGTTCAAGTTTTAAGCCCCACCCTAGGTTTGCCTACAGAAAACCAAACATCCGCAGAATAAGAAAATTTCCCCGCATAACCGGAACTATAGCCTTAAATAGCGAATCAATTGGGATAACTCTTCTTCTTTGAGTTCGCCTACCAAACGACGGGTTGGCGGTGGCCATACCTTGACAAAGGTAGGTGTAGCTGAAATTTGATTTTTTTCTGCTTCTTCCGGATGCTTGATAATATCAATGATTTTCAAGGTATAGGGACATCCTAGGGATTTTTCTAGAACGTCGTGCAGGCGAGCTAAGGTTGTTTCTGTAAGCTTATTATAACCGGAGACAAACAAACGAAAAACGCACCCTGATGTGTTGGACTTTTGCGAAGCTTCTGGTGGTAAGCTAGGTTCTGAGGGCGTGTAACACAACTTGCCTTGGGCATCTACCTTCACAACCAAGTCGTGACATTCCCAAAGCTGGGCAAAGCGATCGCGATAGGTCTGCAACACCAAGGGATGGCAGGTTTCCTCCGTTCGCGGTGCCGGATGCCAAATCAAATCGCGATCGTCAAACAGCAAGTTCAAAAGCGCCCGATACCGCAAGACCAACGGATAGGCTTCCGCATACACACGTACGTTCTGCGTCTGGGGGTCGATCCAACGGTCTACGGTTGCCGTATAGCACGGAATCAGGAAATGAGGTGGTTCGGGCAAGCCTAAAAGTCTTTGCAGGGCCAAACAAAGTTGTAAGTGCCACTGACCTTGTTTCTCGGCATCGATCCCATAAACCAGATCGCCTCCTGGCGTAAATAGGGCGATTCCTTTATAGGTTCGCGGCAAGCTTGATGTCGCTTCGCTCAAGATATGGATTGGGTGATTGCGATCGTTTGGAACAAAAGGAAGTACGAACCAACCAGCCGATGACCGCAACCCCAAACTGTGGGGCAGCCAGTTGCTTGACGGCCAGTTGTTGTCCGCGATTGGCGTGGGGAAGTTTCCCCTAGACCCTGCCTCGCAAGAACTGCGCCATTTCATTAGGCGTAGGCGATTTTTCCAAAGCAGTTTCTTCGGTAATACGCCCTTCTTGGTACAACTTGAGTAATGATTTATTCATGGTTGTCATGCCTTCAAATTCCGCACGCAACATAATAGGTTCGATTTCATCCAATTTCCCTTCGATAATATATTCTTTAATCGCATCGGTAGCGATTAAAATATCGTGGAACCCAGCCCTTTTTCCATCTGTTGTCTTACACAAGCCTTGCGCGATAATAGCCACCAAAGACTCTGCCAAGGAAACGCGAACCGCAGCATGTTCGTGAGGAGGGAACATCCCCAAAATCCGTTCGATGGTTTTCACGGCGCTGTTGGTGTGCAGGGTTCCAGCCACCAAGTGACCGGTGGATGCCGCCTTCAAGGCAATTTTCATGGTCTCCGCATCCCGGATTTCCCCTACCAAAATCACGTCGGGGTCCTGTCGCAGCGCTCCTTTCAGAGCGTTGAAAAACTCCAGGGTGTGGCGACCCACTTCCCGGTGTTTAATGAGGGATTTTTGGCTCTTGTGCACGAACTCCACCGGGTCCTCAATGGTAATAATGTGGTGAGCCATGTTTTTATTCATATAATCAAACATGGCAGCCATGGTTGTGGATTTTCCAGACCCTGTGGGTCCAGTCACCAAAATCAACCCTTTGTGGGCGTGGCAAATATCCTTAAAAACCGGGGGCAGCTTTAACTCTTCCATAGTGAGGATTTTGGCACCAATCAGCCGCAATACCATGGAAGGTCCCCTCAAGGAGTCAAAAATATTGATCCGGACCCGGACGTATCCCAAATCGGCAGCACCGTCAAAGTCTAGCTTTTCTTGAAATTGACGGATTTCGTCATCGGTCAGGATCTCCCGCAGCCAACTCATGAAGGTATCCAGATCGGTTTCTGGATACTCTTCAATGGGCGTGATATCGCCCCGTTTGCGAAAGCGAGGCACTTCTCCCACGCCTACGTGGATATCGGAACAGCCTTCTTCTTCTGCCCTTTTAATAATATCTTTCAGGGTTGGTTGCCCGTCGCTGCGATCTTCGCTGGGGGATTGAGGAGGGGGGGCTGCCTGTCGGTTGCTGGGCGGTGGGGCTGATTTGCCTTTGGCTTTGTTGCCACCACCAGGAGGTGCTGGCGGGCGTGGTGGTGGCGGTGGTGGGGTGGGACGTTTGGACTGCGCCATAATCTGAAAAACTGCTACTTCCTAATAGGTTGTCCTTGACGTTATCGCTGCAATTGCGATTCCTAAAGTTGGGTTACCGATATTCTAGCTTAGAGAAGAAAGCTCTTTTGGCGATCGTCTGGTTCTATTTTTTCAATCCGAACGGAACTTAAAATTTAGAGGGATTGTGCTACAACCAGTCGCTACCGCACTATTTTTAGGGTACCCAACCTACCTCAGCGAGCTTCAGGAGGGTAGCTGGCCAACAGGGAGCTTACCCATCTAGGAAACCGCAGCAGGTAGGGACTCACTGGAACGCAAGAACTGCAACAGTTCTCGGTTGACGGTTTGGGGAACTTCTTGCTGGGTCCAATGGCCGCATTGGGAAATGAGTTTGAGTTGGAAGGGAGCAGCGCACAACTCGCCTAAACCAGCGGTCATTTGGTGGCTCCAAAAGGAATCATCTTCTCCCCACAATACCAGCGTAGGAACGGAAATGGGATGTTGCCACTGACGGCGATTTTGCCACCAAGTTTGTGGAGAAAAAAGGTAGCGATAGCACTGCACGACGGCAGAAATAACACCAGGTTTGGCAAGAGCGGCTTGATAAATCTGATGGTTTTCGGCGGTAAAGGCCCCTTTGCGGGTGGCGAGTCCGCGGAATAGGTTGGTGACGAAGGTGGATAAATTATTTTGCAGTACCCATTCGGGAACGCCGGGAAGTTGCATGGCTAGGAAATACCAGCTTTTGCTGAGTTGGTCGAGGTTGCCGGTTACTTCCTGCCACAGGGTTTTGGGATGGGGCGCGTTGAGGACGGTCAGGGTTTGCAACCATTGGGGTCCGTGGTGTGCCAGATGCCAAGCGATCGCGCCTCCCCAGTCATGACCGACCACGTGGGCGCTCTGGTATCCCAAACTAGCAATCAATCCTTGAATATCTTGGCTGAGGGTATCGAAATCGTACCCTTGCTGGGGTTTGTCCGATTGGTTATAGCCGCGCAAATCGGGAACGACAACTTTAAAATAACGCGCCAAGGAGGGAATCTGGTAGCGCCAGGAATACCAAAATTCCGGGCATCCATGCAACAAAACTACCAAATCCCCTTCTCCCTGGGTGACGTAGTGCAGGCGTACCTGATTGGTCTGCACGAATCGATGCTGCCATCTAGCATTGACGTTGCTCATAGTTCGAACGAGGGTTTCCTGGTTTGAAGGAAGGTCGGCAAATAGATTTTCCAACCAACGGTTATGGGGTCTGTTACTTTTAATTTTCCCAGGAAACGTGGCGTTTATCCACTGTGCTAGCGGGTAGCTACAGTTTCTTGAGTTTGCGCGCACATTTCATTTTTGACCGTGTTGGCCAGTTCCTGCAACTGATTGATGGCTTCCGCACCTTCGAGTTTCATTAACTCCCGGTCGTCGTGCATCTCCGTCCAAGTAATGCCGTAGTCGGACACTAGAAAACGGATTAAGTGGTTGTCTCCCAAGCTGACCATGAAGGAAGCACTGTTCATTTGCCCTCCACAGGTGTAGCAGGAGGCCAGATAACCACGGCGTTCTAGGACTGTGGCTAGCGCCTGCAAGCTCATGACGAGGTCTTTCACGAATTGACGATGTTGTTCTGCAAGTCGTACAAACAATTTGCTCCTCCGAGTGACTACACCTGAATCATTTTAAAACTTTCTTATCTTTTCTTAACAACCCATCTGGCTTCCCATCATCTTGCTTGTAGGATGCCCAACCCTTTCGGTTCTAGCAACACCTTAACGAACTTTCCCCAAAAGGAAAGTATTTTAAACAACACGGTTGCCAATCTACCGCGCTGCCGAAGCGGTACGCACGTAGGCTTTTACTACGGTTGTGCATCCCCCAATGTGGAAGCCATAGAGATGCTCTTCTATGGGAACTTGCCATGGGTTGGCGCTCTATTCCCCCAATCTTAGGAATGGCCGGTTTCTGAGATTGTTCCTCAAGAATTCTTGATTTTATTATAAAACTATATAGGAAAATAAACAAATGGTTGTTTGGTGATTTTAAACGCCTGCTTTTCCCTCATAGCAAAGAAAGGGAGACGGAGGTTCCGTCCCCAGCGAGCGAAACTTAAGTTTTACTTTAACTTTGAGCTAGGTGGTAGGCAGGTCATTGGTGGCACATCGCTTATCGAGCGACATTCCACCATCCCAGGGCAGGTCCAATAAACAAAACCGTTACCCAGGTAACCACCAAAATCCCAATACCAACCCAAGCCCCTCTGGTGGTCCATTTCACAAAGCGCTTAGCTTGCGTCTTGGTCAGAGGCAACCAAGGAAAAATATAAGGTTCTTTGCCGTATTTATCGCCTAAAGCTTCTTTGCGACGTTTTGCTTCACCCATAATTTTTCTAAAATTACATCGTACACCAGATAGCCCATCCTGAAGATGGTAACTTCCATATTTTGATGGTATCGCCTCCGTAGGTTCTAGCGCCAAAAATTTCTTCCACTGCCTATTTGTGGGGAAATGGTGCCGAAATTTGGGGAAACAGGCTGGCATCAACTAATCAAATCACTGGAGATGAATTGACCTTCATGTTGATGATTGTTCGGTTGATCCAGCCTTGGTCTCGTGTCAGACTCCGTGTGCGACTCGTTCCGTAACTGCTAACCAGCGAAAGGGCTGATACCAAATCCAACCTAGGGAAACCACAATCTTTCTGTAGGGGAAACTCCCCGTAATTGCTTTCTTGTCGGGGTAGGCACGGGGGGCACTACCCCGACATTTTTGCGGGTGTATGTACGAAGGAAATCACCCATTAGGAGGTAGCAAGTCATGCAAGCGAGCGTGGGGGCTTAAAGCCGATAGCACCTGCGTACCGTAGCTGCGATGGAGAACTCGATTGTCAAGTAAAGCCACAACCCCCTGCACCGATCGCACCGGTGCGATCGCTCTTTGCAGTTCTTGCAGCGCCTCTGGCAACAAATACAGTCGAAACCAATTTTGCCGCTGGCGTTTGTAATAGGCCACTCGCCCTGCCACCAAAGGATTTTCCAAGGAAGGGAAGGGGAGGGTGGCGATCGCCAGCAAATTGGGCGTGGGCAAAACCTCTTGGTGGTGCCGCCAAAATGACCAACCGGTAACCAAAATATCGCGATCGCCGCAGGCTGTGGACTCCAAATGCACACGGGAACCGTACTCCGCCGCCAAAGCAGACCCTACCTGTTTTTTCAATGGAATATCCCCCACCACAATAACCGCCAAACCGCTATCCGCTTCGCTTTGCCAAGCCAACAAATGCTGGATTTCCCCGTACAACGCATGGCGAAAACGCGGCGTGTTGGGCAAAGGTAACCCATCGCGCATGTAAAGTTGGATGGGTTCGTGGTGGCGGTCAGGAGAAAACTTCACGCAGGTCACATCTGGCAAGCCAATTTGCTGGCGAAATAGGGGTGCTTGGGTATCCGGTTCCAAAGACCCGCCAATGAGGACCACCGGTTGCTGCTGCCAAACCGATTGCAAGGAACTGGCTAGCTCCACTGGTGCGGCAAATAGGGAAAAATAGCCGTACGCCCGGTCTAGCTGCGACCAGAACATCCAATTGGAGATGGTTTGTGCTTGGGGAAAGCGCTGCCAAGCTGCGGGAAGCTGGCGTTCGCTTATTTGTTGCTGTAGCTCTCGTATAATCCCCAACTCGTCGTTATCCAACAGATGGCACTGGTAGGGATTGGCGGGATGCTGGAAAAGGGCTTTGGCAAGTTTGGCGCGGTAGTTGTAAATCGTATCGCTCCAATCCGGTAAATCTTGCCCCAAACGGTTCCAATCTTCTGGGTGGAGGGCAACCGTGAGCTGCTGAAAAGCCCATTCTTTGAGGTCGTCTACCCCATCGATAATGGTGGGGATGTTTTGAGAAAAGCGATTGCCACCAAACAAACGATCGCGCAACCAAACTTCTGGCGCAGCCACCACCAATCCCGAAAAATTCTCTTCATCTATGCGATCGCTAGAAACCACGGGTTTGGTCGTCGCATTCCAATCTTGTAGGCGAGGAATTTCCACATCAAGCAACTGCTGATGCCAGCGTTCGGGAATCACCAAAATCACCGGACCCGGCCACATCAACACCGACATTAAATAGCTCAAACGATGTCGCGCCGCAATCGTCGGTGGCAAACCTGTTTGAATCAAAGCACTACGACCCAAACGCAAAGCACGCGCCACCAACCGAGCCATGGTCAAATGATGCGGCCATTGAGGAGACAGCGGTAGCGTCGGTGTTTGCCGCTCCGAACGCAAAAATTCCCGTAGTTGTTCGTGTACTTTTGCTTCGATGGGCACGATGAAAATCTAGAAAAATTATGAAAAACAACAAACGAAACGATTTCTAGCGCGTTGGGTTTCTGTTTAAAGACCCCCGAGTAACAGATCCGGTGCGCAACTTCGTCAGGATTCCGGCGAGGAACCACCGATCTGTTCTCTTCGGGGAACTGGCCTTTATGGTACTACCTTTTTTCGGCATCCATCAAAACTGCGATCGCCATCAAAATTCCCCAAATGCTGGAATTTCGCGATATGGGCGAGCCGTTCTTGACACTCTCACGAATAGAACTCGTGAAATTCTCGCTTCATTGGGTGTGCCTGTGAAGAGATTCGCTATGAACTAGTCCATCCCCGGCAACAGGGACGCTCAACGAATATTTTTCCGCCCTGTGGTGGATGTACTGGCGACACCTCGATTCCAAACTACTTGTGCTGCTGCCTACGTCTCGATGGGTTCCCCTACCGCTGTGGGAGCAGAAATGAATTCTTTGAGAAAGCGGCTTTTTCCCTGTATGGACACCACAGTGGGGACAAATTTGACTGGTCTGTTTGGCATCTACTGCAGGCTTAGTTTTTACCACGCTTCAAACAGACCCAAGACAAATATGGACTTGTGCTGAGCTACGCCGAAGCATTTTCTGCCAGACTTTTGATTGGGGGATTTTTTTTAATTGGAAATAGTCTTTCTGGGCTGGTGTTAATGCCTGGGACTGACTGGCAGAGGTAGGGCGAGGGGTATTGGCAGGAATGACGTACTCGCCTCCCAGACGACAGGCGTTGACAGGCAATTTTCGGGATTTGAGCCCATCTTGGCGTTCTCTCAGCCCAT
>NZ_LNDC01000138.1 GCF_001870905.1 Geitlerinema sp. PCC 9228 | reverse complement strand
ATGGAAAGATAGTCAGTGTCTCCCGTAATCACATCCAGCCAATCTTTAAGAAAGATGGCTACGACTATCAAGTCAATAAAAGTCGATTATTGTCCAGTAAATCACCTATTAGGAAGTAGCAGAGCAAAATATTGGGCAAGTCACTCTGTTGCTTCTGGTGGCTTTTGTACCGGACCTAAATATTTTTGCAAATACGGCGAAAACACTTCGTAAATCAAGGTAAGGGGCTTGCCGTGGTGCCAAAATAAATAGTGACGTCCCCAAAACGGTCCCTGTTCGCCAAAAGCTTTCTCCAAAGCCTCCGAACGACCGTAGTGAAGTCCTTGGATATCGCGGTATAATTCCGCATGCAAGCGGGAAAGATTGTCCCAAATTGGAATCGAGCGATTTTGTAAATATTCGTCTACATGGCGTACTTCCCACCAAGAGGTGGCATATGCCAATCGTTGCCCGGAGGCAGTACGCAACCAAACCTGACGGCGCAAACGCGGCGGGTCAATTTTTTCAATGGAAGTAGGTGCCCCATCGAGATTCATGCCAATGGGAGACATGTCAATCACATCCACTTCTGTGGGTTCCCCCGTTAGCAAGCGCAAATGGCGGGTGGGCGAACCATCTCCCAAAATTAAAATTTGCCAAGCCGGTGCCAAGGTGGAATGGGGCAATCCCGTTTTTACTATGTCTTCGCCACCTTCCCAAATTGGATCGAGGGCATGCCAAGTGGTTTCAAAGGTGGCTTGGTTTGTGGGTCTCAACGTCGCAGCCAATCGCCTTTATGGAACTTAACATCTATAGGATCTATGATAGCGTCCTTTGGATTTGGAGGCACCCAACGGAGGAGTATGGGGGCATGGGAGATGCTCGCTCGAAGTTCTCCTACTTTTTCTCTTGTTTTTTCCTGATGTAGAAAAATAATAGGCGAAAACGAGAATGGTAGATGCACCCTGAGAGACTGCCCCTGGTTATCCGCCAGGGGTTTTTTTTGCTTGTGGTGCCGCATGGCTACCAGAGGTGGCTA
Organism: Geitlerinema sp. PCC 9228; assembly: GCF_001870905.1. Classification (NCBI taxonomy): domain Bacteria; kingdom Bacillati; phylum Cyanobacteriota; class Cyanophyceae; order Geitlerinematales; family Geitlerinemataceae; genus Geitlerinema; species Geitlerinema sp. PCC 9228. The sequence goes on along the minus strand of NZ_LNDC01000138.1, from coordinate 23,969 downwards.
GCGTATGAAAAGCAAAACAGATTGCATGGAACCAACCACGGTTCCCAGAATCCCACCTAAATTGACGATCGCTTGTAGTTCGGTTTTGACAATCCCCTGAATAGAAGATTCCAATTCCTGGGCAGGAGTGGCATTGACGCGATCCACAATTACTTGGTCGATATTTAAAATCGGAATGGCTTTGGCGACGATGGTTTCTAAATCCCGCTCCAAATAACGGTCCAAGACCAAGGCCAGTTCCTTGCTCAAAGAATCCAAAGAAGACTCCATAATAGCAGAAGACTGCAATCGAGTCAACAGCAATTGGGCGGCATGTTCCCAATCCACCGAATAGCTGAGCCCTTGTAGCAAGGAAGCACCTTCCGACTGCAAGTAACTCCGAACCGTCTCGCGCATGGTAGCGCGCAACTGGCGCACCGTAGACACGGGTAAGTTTTGCAGGGATAAATCTTGCAACCAGTTTTTCAGTTGGGTGCGAATTTGTAGCGATTGCATCCAATCGGCGAGATAGGCATTGGCGGTTTCTTTTTCATCCAGACAGAAATTGCGCAGTCGGGTTAAGGCATTGCGCAAGCCGAATAAATTGGCAACCACCCAGTAGGTGCCGTGGGATTTTTCGCGAAAGTTATCGTCGATAATGGCAATATTGCGATCGGTGAGGAAATCTACCACCGTGGAACGAATTGTATCCGGTGTTAGGGCTACATCCAACAACCAATCTGCTAATTGTTGGGCTTGGGCTTCGTTGAGCTGAAACTCCAACAAAACGCGATCGAAAATTTGATTGAGCTGGTCTTTGAGAAAATCCTCCCGACGCGCCAGCACTTTCAGCAGGTTGGGGATGGATTCCCCAGTCAAATCGCGCAGGATGTTGGCGAGGATTTTGGTGGTTTTCTGGTTGGTATCGTACTTTACCTGCTCCAACGCCATTTGCAACAGCCAGCGAATGGCTGCTTGGGTGCGTTCGGTTTGTAGCAGGCGACGGGCTAAGTTTTGAATTTCTTCTGGGGTTAGCAGCGACCCCATGATGGTATCGGAGACCCGTTTCGCCAAACGGTCTTGGTTGGCGGGGATCAAACCGGGGGTAAAGGGTAATTTTCGTTTGAATAGATACCACGGTTTGTATGGGCGAAACAGCATCTTAATGGCTAAATCGTTGGTAAAGTAGCCAATAATGCCGCCCGCCACCGGTGGTGCCACCAAAAGCCAAAGTGTAGATAGATCCAAAGCTATGCTAAATCGAAAATTGCTTGCTACACGAGCGAGTTTTCAGCCAACCCAGTTTTTGCGCTGCACAGCGAAAAGCAACTGAGTGGAAGGAAAGAAAAATTTATCGTTTTGTAACGACCAGCACTCCCATTATACCGTTTGCTATGGGATAGTGAACGGCGTTGGCAAAGCCGACTTGCAAGGCGATGTTGATTTGCTCTTTGCCGTTGGGAAAACGCTCGATGCTGGGGGCAAGATAGGCATATTCTTCTCCCAATCCCATTTGGGTGGCAATGGGAACGACAATGGTTTGCAAGTACAATTTTTGAAATTGACGCATGTACCCGCTGTCAGGGCGATGGAAGTCTAAAATGGCAGCTGTTGCGTTTGGTTTCAAAACCCGGTGGATTTCTTGCAGCGAACCCGAAATATCGGCTACGTTGCGCAAGCCATAGCCCATGGTAACTGCGTCGCAGAAACAATCGGCAAAGGGCAAATGGAGAACATCGGCTTCGATCCAGGAGATGTTCGGATAGCCCAGACTCTTTTTGCGAGCTACTTGTAACAGTTCCCAGGAGAAATCTACACCATAGACTTGTCCGGTTTCTCCTACTTGCCATGCTAGCGATCGCGTTAAATCGCCACTGCCACAGCATAAATCCAAACAGGTATCCCCCACACCTGCCTGACTCCATTTCACCGCCATCATTTTCCAAATCCGATGCTGACCGAAACTAAACCAATCGTTCAAGCGATCGTAAACAGGGGCAATACGGTCGAATAGGGGTTTGACACTCATGAGCCCAGGTGCAGAGACAATTTTTGCTTTCCCAAGATAAGAGAATTTTCCTGCTAGCTGTTGCGTACCGTATTTAAAGTCAGAGCCACTTGCTGGCAGGCTAAATAAATCGTATCCAATTCTTCTTCTTTAATGGGAGCGGTTTTTTTCCATTGCAAAGCCAGAATTGCCAGCAGGGTTTCCCGATAAAGAATGGGTACGACCAGATGTGCTTGAATCCCTGTATTTTGATAGTGTTCTAGCTGGGAAAGTTCTTTATCTCTGCCAATGTTGGCACTGACCTTAATTTGGTGCTGGGTGCGTGCTTGTTCGACCAACGGATCGTTTGCCAGCCAACTCAGATCGATTTGGTTGGGATTGTAGGTGCCTGCCGTGGCTAGCTCTTGCCCTTCTACCAATTGCAAAATGGCACTATCGGCTGCAAAATTTTCCGCGAATGCTTTGGCGATGGGGTCGAGGCAATCTTCGGGCTGGTTGGCTTGCTGGGCAACTTGGAGAATCGCTGCCATCAGTTGCGTGTGGGCTTGTGCTCGCAGCAATTCTTCGCTTCTTTGTTGAATCAAACTGTAGGTTTGGGCGGCATTTTGCACCACTTCTTTTAATTCTTTGGGGTCCCAGGGTTTGGTAATGTATTTGTAAACCTGTCCGGAGTTGATCGCTTCTACCAAGTCTTCAATATCGGTAAATCCCGTTAAAATAATCCGAACGGTATTGGGAAACTCCGAGAGGGTTTTGCTCAGAAATTCGGTGCCTTTCATCTCCGGCATGCGTTGGTCGGAGATAATTACCGCTACTTCTCCTTGTTCTTTGAGAATTTCTAGAGCGCTAACGCCACTGTCGGCTTTAAATACGTTAAACTCCCGCCGGAAAGTGCGGTAAAGCAGGTCTAGGTTATCTGGTTCGTCATCAACGACTAACATTTTGGGCTTTTTCGATCGCATGGCTTTCTTCAGCTGGCTTTTAATTTCCTCTAAATCTTGAATAACATTATCCATAGAATTTCCTCATCTGCTACTTCCTCCATTCAGCATGGGTTTGGTGATTGGGATGTCCGGGTTACAAATTCACAATGCAGCCTCGTTGGCATTTCTCTTGAGTTGGCGGGCGAATCCTGGGGAACTTTTCTTGATGTACGGAGATTTCCCAAACTTCCCTGTGGTGCCTGGTGAAATTGACCAACCATTTTTGGGGAAAAGCATCCCTGCGGCTGGATGTACTTTGGCATCGCTGTGTGCTTCAACCAGTTTGGCCAGACCGGTATCCGGATCAAATCAAAAGGGGACTGGTGCTTTTGTTCCCTACCATAACAGGTTTCTACCTAGTGCCCAAAACGGCGAAATCCGGGCACAGGGAATGGACCGTCAAAAAGTCTACCGGGGTGCCTCGATCGAGAGATTGACCTTGAGCGCGAATGACTAGTTGCCCCCTGAATATCTAAGAAGATTATATTTTTTTATGGTTTTCATGACTAGTTTTCCCTTTTGGAAGGGAACAAAAAACGCCATTTCCTGTAGTATCGATGTATTATTTGCGCTAGAATCGGTTTAATTGGCAGAGCGCACTCCTTGGGTGGCCGTAGCCGTTTTTGTCGTTGCTGGCCACCAACGCCAGGGAGAGCCTCTGCTGCCATCCAACGGGCGATCGCATGGCAGGGTGTTGGGAGAGCATATGGCGTGGATTACGGGCAACAGCTGGTTCTGGGTAGGGACGCCAGTTGGTTTATCGTTCCCCAAAAACCAAGCGAGCGATCGCAGACCCTTTATCCTAGCACGTTCGAGTCCCCCACATCGTTTTTCCTTTCCTGTGCCCAATCCATTCCCTTGGGCAAATCATTGCCTTTGGCAGCCAATCGGGATTTGATGCTAAGGCATCTACCTCCAAAACTTCAAAACCAGCGAGGAGGCATATCACTTTGAGTTGCACGCACAACGTTCTGGGACATTCGGTGGTCGTCTTTTCCGCCAACTACCTTCCCCTAACCCGCATCAACATCAAACGGGCGATCGTTTTGTTGCTGGCGGGCAAAGCAGAACCCGTTCATTTTATGAGCTCTGCCACCACCACTTGGACGGTCCATGCCCCCAGCTTGGTTCTGCAGGTACCGGAATACATTCGCTTGACCACCAGCAACCGCGATCGCTTGTGGAAAGCCCCATCGGTTAGCCGCCGGGAGGTTCTCAAACGCGATCGTCATACCTGCCAGTATTGTGGGAGTACCAAACATCTTACCGTCGATCACGTTCTGCCCCGTTCCCGCGGCGGCACCGACACCTGGGAGAACGTGGTTACCGCTTGTACCACGTGCAACGGTCGCAAAGGCAACCGCACCCCAGAAGAAGCCAAAATGCCCCTACGCACCCAGCCCAAGGCACCAGTTCACCCAGTCCTAGCTTTTGCAGAAGAGTTCTGGCGACATCAAGGGGAAGCCATGCAACCCAAGCCCAACGAGGCATAACACCAGATTTTCCGGAGCGTTGCCATGGAAAAGCTCCTCCCCATGCATACCAATTTACGAAAAAAGACGGGAGCTTGAAAGCCCTGCCTCTTCCCCAGCAGGGAGGACAAGCGACCCGTGCGGCGGTCGCCGCCGTCAAAATGTGCTACAATTGCATTCAAATATGTCCGGAATAGAGCGGAAAAATGCTCGTCGAGGATCCCTGTTCGCCGGGGATGGGGCTAACTCTCTTCGCGAGTTCATCTAGGCACACCCAACGAAGCGAGAATCTCACGAATAGAATTCGTGAGCGTGTCAAGAACGGCGGCGCTGTTCCGACCAAATGCGGGTAGGCAAGCCCCAAACATAAATAAATCCTTCGGCGGCTTTGTGGTCGAACTGGTCTTGTTCCCCATAAGTCGCCATATCTGCCGCATACAGGGAATTGGGAGATTGCCTTCCCACCACTGTGGCATGACCTTTAAACAATTTCAAACGCACCGTACCGGATACCCGTTCCTGGGTCTGGCGCACAAAAGCATCCAAAGCCTCTTTCAGAGGACTGTACCACAAGCCGTTGTACACCAGTTGGCTGTAGGTCTGTTCGATGCCCCGTTTGTACTGGGTAATATCGGCGGTAAGCGTCAAACTCTCCAAATCCCGGTGTGCCTGAATTAAAACCATCAGCGCCGGTGCCTCATAAATTTCTCGGGATTTGATGCCCACTAGGCGATTTTCCATCATATCAATCCTACCGACACCGTGGCGTCCCGCGATCGCGTTGAGTTGCGTCACCAACGTCACCGGGTCGCAAGCATTACCATTCACCGTTTTGGGAATTCCTTGCTCGAACCCAACCTCCACATATTCCGGTTCGTCGGGTGTATCGGCAATAGGCTTGGCCATAACAAACACTTCTTCCGGCGGTTCCACCCACGGATCCTCCAAAGACCCTGCTTCAATACTGCGACCCAAAATATTGCGATCGATACTGTAAGGCGAGGACTTCTTCACCGGTGCCGGAATGCCAAAACGCTCTCCATAAGCAATGGTAGCCTCCCGACTCATACCCCACTCGCGTGCGGGTGCCAAAACCTTTAAATCGGGATTGAGAGCCGCAATAGCCACATCAAAGCGTACCTGGTCGTTGCCTTTTCCCGTACAACCGTGTGCCACCGCATCGGCACCGTATTTTTCCGCCGCCTCCACCAGTAACTTGGCAATCAACGGTCTGCCTAACGCCGTCGAAAGCGGGTAGCGGTCTTCGTACATGGCATTGGCTTGAATGGCATCAAACGCATAGTCGCGCACAAAAATTTCCCGGGCATCTTCCACCAACGATTCGCTAGCACCCGCTTGAAACGCCTTTTTGCGTACCGGTTCTAACTCATCCCCCTGACCCAAATCCGCAGCCAGGGTAATGACTTCTTCTACCCCCCACTCATTTTTCAAGTAGGGAATGCAAACCGACGTATCCACGCCACCCGAATAGGCCAGTACTACTTTCTTGGCACGAGCCATGACACACTCCAAATAAATAGGTACACCGAATTTTCATTATCTACCCAACGTCGTTTCCTGGCTATGGTCTGAATGTATAGATTTCTCTACATTTAACCGCCAACAGCCAAAATATCCCCACCTACAGGTTTTTTTTCAGATTTTGGATATACAACTCAATGTCGTGGTCCTTAAAACCATCCGTTCCCGGTTCTCCCAAATCCAAAAAGCGACCGTACACCCGATCGAAAGCCCGCTGCCACCAAGGCATGTTCTCTAGCAACTGCCCTTGGGCGTTAAAGTAGCGCAGCGTTCCCCCATGGGCGTAGTTGAAGAGAAAAGGTACCCGGCAAATGACATCGTTGTTGTTGACAAAACGAAAATACTTGGATTGAAAATCGGCATCCAATTGTTTGGCAAATCGGCGGTTAAAGACGCGCGGTTGCCCGAAGGTATACGCCCCCCGCACATCGATATTTTCTTCGCGAAATCTTGCCAGCGACAAGCTAGCCAACGCCCCACCCAAGCTGTGACCGCTCACCCAAAGCGTCTGGTTTTGGTCGCGAAACCAATTGACCCGCTCGGAAATGGGATACCAAATGCGGTCCAATGCCGCCGCAAATCCCCGATGTACCATACCGCTGGGATAGTACGGCGATTCTTCTCCCTGGCGCGTTTTCCATAAGGTTTGCGCCAAACGGGTGTTGGTTCGCCAATCTTCCGCCTCGTCGGTGCCGCGGAATACCACAAAAATAATGTCTTCTTTACCGGCAATCCAAGCTTCTGCACCGGTGGCGTCATCTCCGATAAAGAAGAATTTAGCAAATCCCCATTGTTTTACTTGTTGTTGAATGGTTGGTTCTTTTTGGTAAGCCAGTTGGGAAGCTTTGGCCAGCCAGAGGGCATTGATGGGACTGTAGGTAGTGGTATGGGCGTCAAAGGTAAAAGATTCCATGGCTCGTTGAAAAAAAAATAAATAACGAGAGAATGGTTCGCCCGCCACAACCCGTTAGCTTCGGGAAAGACGTTGCACGGCTTCTCCACCTAGCATTTGGTCGGCTTCGACCAACAGTTCGGGAATTTTATCGGCGTGGGGACTGGCAGCCAAACAATCCCTTAAATCCAGTTCGCGCACTCGGTCGGCTTTCTGTCCGGGGAACCAATGGCTGGCCTTCCCGAGCAGGTTGTAGCGCATGCGGGCATAATCCACCATATCGTAGGCGATCGCTAAGTTCCGCAGCCACAAAATGACAGGAATATTAACATTTCCCGGCGTTTGGTCGTAGCTGGGCAAGTTGACGTGCCAGGTTTTCACCCAATCTTCTCCCAATGCTTCGATTTCTGCCTGATGCAACCGTTCTAAAATGGGGGCTAGCACTTGGTCGGCTTTCTCCAGCAATGGCAAAGTTTGCATGTGTTCGTCAAAATCGCTGGGTTTGGCGGCACCCAAACTTAGGGTATGCACCTGGGGATGGCTCAGGCAAAACAAATCGTTGAATACCATGGGAGATAGGGGATGGCACAAGTCTACCAGTTTCTGCGGTGCCTGGTACAATTTGCCCCCTTTATCGGAAGGGCTGATAATAAAAACCCCCATGTCGTGCTGCCTGGCAGCTTCAATGGCTGGCCAGTTGGCTTGGTTGATGTAGTACCAGTGCAGGTTAAGGTAGTCGAATTGGTCGGTCGCGATCGCTTTGAGGATAACATCGGTCGGTCCGTGGGTGGAAAATCCCACAAATCGTACTTTTCCCTGTGCCTGCCATTGGCGCACGCAATCCAAACAACCGCCAGGTCGCACGGTTTCTGCCAACAATTCGTAAGTATTGATGCCGTGAATCCCCAGCAAATCTACATAATCCAAATTTAAATACCGCAGGCATTGCTCGAAGGTTTCTTGAAACTCTGCCGGATTTGCTTTGGGAGGAACTTTGGTTTGTACAATCAGTTCTTCGCGGGGAAGTTGCGGCAAAATCTTACCCAGTTGCACCTCCGAGGTGCCGTATCCCCTCGCTGTTTCGATGTGGTTGATGCCTACTTCCAGAGAACGATGAATGGTGGCGGCTAAATTATTTTGATTGTCTGCTGGAATCTCCCGTTCTGGAGTATCTTTCCAGGAATATTGATAGCGCATCCCGCCGCAGGAAAAGACGGGCATGGCAAGTTCCGTGCGTCCAAATCGTCGGTATTGCATGGTTGAAATGGTTTCGATAGCTGGTTTTCGCAATTTGACGGCAGCGTCTTTCCTAGGATAGTACGGGTTTTATGCCAACGGTGGGAAAATTTTGGTGACAATTGCCAAAACTTCGCGATCGCTGCTTGCTTGGCACCAACTGGTACATTTTAGCAGCATTTTGGCTGTTTCTAGGGCAGACAAGTTCCTAGAAAAAGCAGTAATCTAGTAGCATCATCACCCACTCCTTTCAGGAAATTGTCAATGATTGCAAACAAGTTTGCGCTCTGGGCTACGCCAATTGTTTTTGCCGCCACTTTATTGGGAACGGCGCGCACTGGTTGGACGCAAAATGCCCCCACCCCCAGCCAAAACACAACCGAAGCAGAAGCGATTGCCCGCGAGTACATCCAAAGTCTCTATAATTTTTTGCAGCGGGAAGATTATGAGGAAGCCTTATCCCTAGCTCGGGAGGAATTCAGCGAAGCTGACCACATAGCAACGGCTCAAAAATCTTGCCAGCTTTTAGAAAATGGTGTTGCCACGGTGGAAGATTTGGCTGGCGGTTTGCTCAGTAATATCGTACAAACCATGGATACGGAAGACCTGCAGCTCAACCAGCGACCTCTCGGGGAATATCTGGGCATTTCTATTGTTCTCAGTTCGGTTTACTACTGCCCCGAACATCAGGCAACTGTACAGGAATTATTTGGCGAGTAAACAATATTGCCATTGAGAACGAAGCGGGGAAACGATGGCGTTTTCTCGCTTCGTTCTCAAATCCCACAAACCACCATCAGGGAGTTTCTATTTCTTAAAAAATGCAAGAAATAGTCGAGCACTTTTGTAGGAGCGTAATTTTTGATTAGAGAGTATTCCAAAGCGCAATACCAAGAAAAATGAAGAATTTAAGATACTCGTTATTTTTTAGAAATAGCAGTCAATCTTGCCCTCCAGTCCTGTTGGATCGGAAATACCTTGAAACTTAGTAAGAGAATTTTGCTCCAAGTCGCAACTTTTTGGCAGGCAAAACTATCCCGGAAAATTGTTTTGTGGATTTTTGCCAGTATTTTGGCCATCGAAACCGCCATTTTTATCCCTTCTTATTTTCGACGCCAAAGGGAATTGCTTTCCCAGCTAGAAGAGGTTACAGCGATTTTGGTAAATTGGTTAGCTAACGCGCAAACCACAGCCAATTTAGAACCCATGTTGCTTGCCAAAGTGGAAAGCAATTTTCAAAAAACAGCCATCTCGGGAATTGCCATTTACCGCAAAAATGGCGAACAAATTCAAATTTTGGGAGAAAAACCAGAAATTTCTTGGCAAGAGTTGCAGGGAGAGCAAATTGTTCGCCAACTACACTGGTACGAACAGCGTTACGATATTGGCTGGTCCCACAATTATTTGGGTGTAGATTATAATTTGATTATTCGCCACGATGCTAGCGATATAGAACGAGCGCTGATTTTTTATACCATTCGCATTGCGATTTTGGTGATTTTGATTTCAGTATTTGTCACGCTGGTGATGATGGTGGTTTTGGGGGTAACAGCGATCGCGCCGATTTTAGGACTACGCAACGATTTACAAGCGGCTGCTTCTGCTTTGAACAAACAAAGACAGCAAGTCAATTTCTACTCTAGTTCCATGCGAAGCAATGACGAACTGGGGGAAGTGATGGCTGCTTTTCAAGAAATGTTCGATCGCATTTATACTGAAATCGAACAACGCAAGGCTGTAGAAAACTCCCTACGGGAAGAACAAGAAAAATCCGAACGTTTGCTTTTAAATATTTTCCCCGAACCCATTGCCGAACGCCTCAAACAAGGGCAGCAAACGATTGCCGATGAATTTACCGAAGTAACGATTTTATTTGCCGATATTGTGGGTTTCACCGAACTTTCGACGCGGGTACCACCAGAAAAGTTGGTGATGATGTTAAACGATATTTTTTCTCGATTTGACCGTCTAACGGAAAAGTGGGGATTGGAAAAAATTAAAACCATCGGCGACGCCTACATGGTAGTTGGTGGTTTGCCTACTCATTCCGACCAGCATGCCCAAGCTGTGGCAGAAATGGCGCTGGCGATGCAGCAAGAAATGCAACAGTTTGCTAGCAAATATCAAGAAGCTTGCCAGCTGCGAATTGGTATCAACACCGGTCCTGTGGTTGCTGGGGTAATTGGCATGAAAAAATTTATCTACGACCTGTGGGGAGATACGGTGAATGTGGCTTCTCGCATGGAATCCCATGGGGTTGCTGGTGGTATCCAAGTAACTGCAAGTACCTACGAATGCTTGCGAGAGGATTACCATTTGGAAAAACGCGGCAAAATTGCTGTCAAGGGAAAGGGAGAAATGGTCACCTATTGGCTGCTGCTCAGAAAAAGCGATCGCATTTCTCCCCCATAAAGAAATCGAGGACCATCTATGATGATTTTCTATTTTTTCGCGGCTAAAGCAGCTTTGGGATACGCAATGCGTTTGTGGTGGAACTGCTGCCAAACTTGAACGAAAATTTCTGCAATTTTGCTCAGTTCGTCGCGGGTCAAGCCGGAGTCAATTAACTGATTGTCCTGCCAACGAGCGCGAATAATCTTTTTCACCATGGTGAGGGCTTCTTCTGGCGTAGCATCTTCTAAGGAACGCAAGGCTGCTTCGCAGGAGTCAGCCAGCATCACAATACCAGTTTCCCGAGATTGGGGAATGGGCCCCGGATAGCGAAAATCCGCTTCGTTGACTTCCAGGGAAGAGTCTTCTTTGGCACGTTGCAAGGCTTGGTGGTAGAAATAGGCAATCAGCATGGTGCCTTGGTGTTCGGGAATGAATTCGCGAATGGCTTTGGGCAGGCGGCAGCGGGTGGCCATAACCAAACCTTCGCTGACGTGTTTTTTGATAATGTCGGCACTCTTCCAAGGGTCGTTGATTCGATCGTGTTTGTTGGGACCGCCCATTTGATTTTCAATGAAGCCTTGGGGGTCGTGCATTTTGCCGATGTCATGGTAGAGGGTGCCAGCTCGTACCAATTCGACGTTGGCACCGAGGGCTTTGGCGGCGGCTTCTGCCAGGGTAGCTACGAAGAGGGTATGCTGAAAGGTTCCTGGTGCTTGGGCTGCCAGGCGTTTCAACATGGGGCGGTTGGGGTTGGCTAATTCTGCCAGACGAATGGGGGTAACCAGGTCGAACAGGTGTTCTAGGTAGGGGCTAACCCCCATGGCAACAACGCTCCAAGCCAAGCCAGCCAAGCCGTACATGGCAGAGGTGGTTCCGAGGGTGTACCAAACGGTTTCGGCGGTGGCACTGGCAATGAGGGCACCCACGAGGTAGACACCTCCTTGGGCAACGCCTACTCCCAAGCCTAGCAGGGCCAGTTCTTCGCGCGATCGCATTTTGCCGGCAGCAATGGACCCCACCAGACCGCCAGCAGCAGCAGCTAGCAAGTAGCTAACATCGATTTCCAATCCAATGGGCAACACGGCAGTGAGCAGAGCCACTACGGTGGCACCGAGGGTGGAACCGTAGAAGCTACCCACAAGCAGACCAATGGCGGGCAAGCTTAAAAAGGAAGGGGCAATGCTTCCCAACAAGGGGGCGCTCAAACTTAAAATTAAGATTAAAAAGCGATCGCGGCGGCGGGCGCGGCGGTAGAATTTACGCTCTACCAGCAGGTAAACGCCCACGGCAGCAGCAACCACACCGCCCAATCCCAACAAGCCGTTCCAGTTGATGCCCCGTTGGGTAAGATTAAAGCGGTCCAGCAGCACAAAATCTGCCTCGGTGATGGTTTCTCCCGCTTCTACAATCGTCTCCCCTTCGCGAACTGAAACCACCACCGGCTCCACAGCTTGAGCGGCTTGTTCGGCGCGCAGTCGGGTTTGTTCTTCGTCTTTGACCAGGTTGGGTTGCAAAACTTGCAGCAAAATTTTGCTGGCGATTTCGGCAGCGGGGGAAGAAGCCCACTGTTGCACCTGCATTTGGACAGTTTCCCGCAAAATCCGGTCGGGCAAGCCTGGGGGGATGCCTTGGGTGAGAATCTCGGTGGCGGTTTGTTCGATTTGCTGCTGGGTTTTTTCCCAGGTTTTGTCAGAAAGTTCTAACAAGCGGGCATCGTAAATGCTGGGGATGCCCGTACTGGTGTTGGGAGAAAGGGCGCTCAGGGCGCGAAAATATCTCTGCCGCGCTTGTTCGATGTCTTCGAGCAGGGCACGAAACTCGGCGGGCGATCGCTGTTGGTGGGCGTTTTTGAGGGCTTCTAGGGCGATTTGCGACTGTTCCCGCAGCGGTTCCACAGCCCCATCCCTGGCACTGCCCAATATATTACTTAAACCGCGATACAAACCGGTGACGGCTCGCTCTCGCAAGTCGTTGACCAATGCCTCCTCGTCTTTGGGAGAAGTTGTGGGCGGTTGGCGGTTGGGGGCTTCCTCGGTCTGTGGTGCTGCCGGTTCGCTAGCGGCGGGGGGCAGCGATTTGAGAATTTGGTTCCACTCCCAGCCACTGGCAGAACGCAAATACCGTTGTGTTTCCAAAGACAGGACGGTCGTGGAAACGTAAGGTAGAGAGCCGGCAATATCTCGTAGCTGCTTGGCTTGCTCTAGCAGGCGGTTGAGGTCTTTGCGGATTTGTTCGTTAACGGTGGTATCGATGGTGAGGGCGGGAAACGCACCAAAGCGCGCAGCTCTACGGCGGTCTTCGGTGGTGGCTTTATCCACCACTTGAGCGGATTCTGGTGCCACGATGGTCCGCGGTGCCTCTGTACCGACACCGAGTTTGGGTTGGTTGTAAAAACGATGCCCAATGGCTCCGGTCAAACAAGCGATCGCGAGAAATGCAAATACCGGCGAACCGAGCCGCTGCGATTGGCGGCGTCTGGATTTGGGAGACAAATGCCCCCCACGATTGGGCGTCGTATCGGAGCTCCCCGTATGCTGGCGGCGCTTGTGTAGGGGGATTTGATGCCCCGAATTGGCCTGTGACTTCCCTTTCTTTCCTTTGGTCGGGGATTGGTTTTTCTCGACCGCCGAGGTGGCTTTTTTCGACGAAAAAACAGGGCGCTCTTGTGGCGATGAATGCTGGGAGCTTGCCAAGTAGGACAAGCCTACAATTTTGGCAGCGATGCTCGGCCATTTTGCTAGCTGCCTGATTTGCCAAATCGGAGTTTTCATTTAAAACCTCCGAGCGTATAAAAACCGCCTCCGATGGAGACGAACCGTGGTTCGCTGGATTCGCCCAAAACACGACACGGCGAATGAGTTTTACTCTCCCCAGTTGGGGGGAAAGTCCGTTGGTCGCAAACCCACTGAGTCTGGTTTTTTTCTAGTCGCAAACGCCTATCCTGCACGATATCCAACTCGCTTTTTTTAGTGCGTTCGGTGGTGGTTTCTAGAGATCGATCGTGGCGTTATAACCGCTCGTGGGAGCTCGAACGCTGGTCAAGTATGGTTTTTATTCGTTCGCAGACAGTTGGGCATCGAACCAAATGCCTGCTTAGCGTTAATTATACTAATAACGGTTAGGGGAGAAAACTATCTATTTCCTACTTGCCCAGTATAGAAAAAAAACGCCTTCGGGAAATTCGTTGGCGTTTGCGGGAAATTGGCTGGGAAGGGGAGCTAAAAACGCAACTGCCCGGCAGCGGCTACCGTGGGAAATGTGGCAGTAGGGGGACCATCGCTGCTTGCCTCCTCAGAAGACAAAGGGACCATGGTGGCCGCACGAGCGGGGGAAGCACCACCCCAAACCGCCAGCAGACGCCTCCCCCAGCTTTGCAATGCTCTTGGGGAATCTACCCCCCATCGTTGCTCTAGAGGGGTTTCTCGCAAAGCCATTTCCCATCCTACGGGCAATGGGGCTGTACCGTTGTAAGCCCCACAGAAAGCTCCTGTTAGTGCCCCTACCAGGGCAGCTTCGTGGTGGGCGTGGATGGCGCGGCGAATGGATAGAGCGGGAAAATCTGGCGTACTGAGAAAACAAAACAGTGCCATGGAGACGGCTGTGCTTTGAGAAGGGCTGTTTTTGGCAAGACGCCTGCGAGCTTGTTCTAGGGAGTCTTGCTTTTGCAATGCTTTCCCTAGGACTTTGAAAGTTGGTGGCAGCGACGCTTCTGGTTGCCAGGTAGCCAGTGCCTGTTCCAGTTCTCCCAAAAAGATGGTGGGTGCCAGGTTGCCTTGTAGGATTTTGGCGATCGCCCATCCCACCACTAGACCCTCAATACCGCTCTCCAGTGCCTCGGGAATGGCGGCGATCAAACGGCGCTCGTCGTCGTGGAACCACAATCCCAAAACCACTGCAGCTAGGGGAGAATGGCAGCGATCGCTCGGTGGATGCCATCCTGGCTGGGCGACCAGCTGGCGAACCAGCGCCATCACTTCCCGACCGCCTGCCAACGGGGCGGCCGCATCTTCTTTTCCAGGTACGGCGCCAGGGGAACCTCCTTGGCGGCCGAATTGGTCTCCGATCGCCGCTGCCAAGAAGGTTCCTGAAAATCGACTGACTAGGGATTTGGGCATATCCTCATGAAAACGTCCTGGAAGTTGGGAAATCCCGCCGCTGGTGGGCGGGTAGAACGAGAAGGGGAGCGTAGCTCAGACGCGATGGTGGGGTTGGCATTTAAGATGGCGAACGGCGCAGGTAATTCGCCAAAGCTTGTAGCCCCAACAGGTAGCTATCCGTTCCCAAACCGCTAATTTGACCGATAGCGACTGGGGCAATATATGAGTGATGGCGAAAGGCCTCGCGCCGATAGATGTTGCTGAGGTGCACCTCAACCGTGGGTAAATCTACAGCCGCGATCGCGTCTCGAATGGCTACGCTGGTATGGGTGTAGGCACCAGGGTTGATTAAAATTCCCTGGTACTGACCCTTTGCCCCTTGAATGGCATCGACTAAGATCCCTTCATGATTGGATTGCAAAATTTCTAGCTGTATCTGAAGCTGCTGCGCCTCTTGCTTCAACCACTCGTCGATCTGTTCTAAAGTCACATGACCGTATACACCTGGTTCGCGTTTTCCCAGGAGGTTTAAGTTAGGACCGTGCAGTACGAAAACTTTCAGCAAAATACGCAGAAGCTCCAGATCGCGCGTGCTTTACCGACGACGATAGCTCCAATCGTCTACAGGAATTGGAATTGGTTCTGGCTCCGGTTGTGTTTCTGGATCTCGGAGCGCTTCAATTAGCTTGCGAACCCATTCCGTAATTTTGTCTAGCACGTTTTCCAAGTAGTCCATCGAACCAACAGCTCCTTAACTGATGCCTAAACACAAGCTAGCTAACCGGTTGGCTATCTAGCCAGGCAGTCGGACCATACGTCTGCCATTTTTTTGGTTTCTACTTTCGATCTTAACGAACGATCGCAAGGTTTGTTTGCCCACCGAAATCGCACCACACAAAATTTTCCTTAAATTTCTTTTTAGTTTTCGGTTTTGGGGATCGAGGGCTGGCTTGCCTTCTGGGATCGACAGCGATCGCGTATGGGTCTGGTTTTTCAGAAACCAAAAACCATTTTCAGAAAATCAGATTCCTATTGTCATCGATCTTAGCACAAACCTCCGGGCGCCCAGGGCGCTGGCCAAGGCAACCACGATTTCCAACTGGCTGGCGGCAATCCCCGAGAAAATCTCGCCTCGATCTACCCAGACAGCATGGCCCGGCGCAGATGGTCGATAGCATAGCGCACGCTGGCGTGGCGAATCCAGTTGCGTTGGGAATTTTCCCCAAAACGGTGTTGGATGCTTTTGACCCTACCATCGGGCGCTGCCAACCCAATATACACCAATCCCACCGGTTTTTCTAGCGTACCGCCTCCAGGACCGGCAATACCCGTCACGCTCACGCCCCAATGGCTGCCGAAACTGCCTCGCACCCCCAACGCCATTTGTTCGGCTACGGGAGCACTAACCGCGCCCTGGGTTTGCAAATCTTCTGGGGAGACTTGCAGCCAATGGCGTTTGACCTCGTTGCTATAGGCGATCGTTCCCCCCAAAAACACTGCCGAGGCACCAGGCACTTCCGTCAGGGTAGCACCAATCCCCCCACCAGTACAGGATTCCGCCACGGCAACTGTTTCCCCGCGCTCTTGCAACTGCCGCACTACCACCGCCGGCAGGGTTTCCTCGTCGCTGCCAAAATAGTGGGAACCGGCCATTTCGCGTACTTTTTGAGAAACCGGTTCGATGAGTTGCAGTGCTTCGGCTTCGCTCGCCGAGCGCGCGGAAATCCGCAACCGCACTTCTCCCATGCTGGCATAGGGGGCAACTGTGGGATTGTCCATGGCTAGCAAATCCGCCACTTTTTCTGCCAAAGTCGATTCGGGAATCCCCCAAAATTTCAGCACTTGGCTGTAGATCGCTTCTTGGCCCCAACCCAGCGATCGCAAAAAATCCACCGCCGTATCGTGCCACATGCGCTCCATTTCCCGCGGCACCCCGGGAAAGGTCAAAATCGCCAGCCCCGGCTGCGGCTGCCACATCATCCCCGGGGCGGTTCCCAAAGGATTGGGCAGTACCTCTGCTCCCTGGGGCAACAACGCTTGTTTGCGGTTGCTTTCAGACATGGAACGCCCGCGGGCTGTGTATTTGCGCTGGATATCTTCCAGAACTTCCCCCCGTTCTTCTAGGGGGACCTCGAAAAACTCTGCCAGGGTGGCTACCGTCAAATCGTCTGGGGTGGGTCCCAAACCACCGGTAAAAATTAAAATTGAACTGCGCTGGCAAGCGATCGCGATCGCATTTTTCAACCGCTGGGGATTATCCCCCACCACCGTCTGATAAAAATGGGGAATACCCAACTTTGCTAGCTGCTGTCCCAAAAAGCGAGAATTGGTATTGAGAATCTCTCCCAGCAGCAATTCCGTTCCGACACAAATTACTTCCGCTGCCATAATAAATTTTCCCCTGACCTACACCACAATCACTTGCGATTCTTGCTTTCATTTTTGCCAGGAGTCCCTTGTTCTCGATTTCTCTGACAGCGTACCCGTTGCCATACCTTCCAACTGGTATAGATCAGCAATAGCGTTGCCGCCAGAGCATAGGCACGACCGCTGGGCACTCCCGAAAAAGCCAGCGCCAATCCCCCCAGCCACAGGGTTAAAGCATACATAAACAAAACCGTCAACCTTTGCGACAGTCCTGCCGCCAGCAACCGGTGGTGTAAATGGCTGCGGTCTGCCAGAAAGGGCGATTTCCCGCTTTTCAAACGAGAGATAATTACCGTTGACATATCGGCGATGGGCAAAGCCAAAATTACATACGGCAGCAAAACCGCCGTCACGGCAGTACCTTTCAACAGTCCAATCACACCGACCCCAGCCAGGGTAAATCCCATATAGTACGCGCCCCCATCTCCCATAAAAATCTGGGCGGGGTTAAAGTTATAGCGCAAAAATCCCAAAGCCCCACCAGCCAAAGCCGCAGCAATCAAGGCGGCTGCCGGTTGCTCCATAAACAGACTCACCACCAGCATCACCACCGCCGCAATTCCCGATACCCCAGCTGCCAATCCATCTACCCCATCAATCCAATTAATCGCATTGGCCATTCCCACCAACCAAACGGCTGTCACCACTGCCCCCAGCCAGTCGGGAAGCATGAGCAATCCCCCCGAAAGTGGATTGCTAATAAACTCAATCCGTACTCCCACCGTCCAAGCCAAAAGAGCCACAACGGTTTGTAGCAGCAAACGGGTGAACGGAGATAGATTAAATAAATCGTCTGCCAGACCAATGATAAAGAAGGCGAGACCGCCAATGGTCACGCCCCAAATTTCATATTCGGCTTTTGGACCTAAAAGGTTTCCTTGGGCATCGACAAATCCCCCCATCCACCAAACCATGAGCAAAGCTACCAAGGTACCCACAAAAATGGATATGCCCCCCAAACGTACGATGGGTTGTTGGTGAACTTTCCGCCGGTTGGGCAGGTCTACATAGCCGCTGGCCATACCGATATGCTTCACCAGGGGGGTACTCCAGAGTACCACCAGGTTGGATACTAGGAAAGCAACTAAGTGATAAATCTCTTGAGGCATTGGTGAAGGGCAACGAACGGGCCAAGCTGGGCAGCAAACTCAATTGTAACCACAAGGAGGGAAAAATGCCGATGCCGACAAACGGGGAAAAGCCAGCGTTTTGACCGGCCTTTGACCCGCTAGCGAAAGGGAAATGCCTTCTGGGGATTTTTTTAGGCAGGAGTGGCCACAGGCATACTGAGATGGGGATAAAGTGGGAAGCGATCGCACAAATTGGCTACCCGTTGGCGACAATCAGATTTTACCGATTCATCTTCGGGATTCAACAGCAGATCGGCAATGATATTGGCAATTTCGATAAATTCATCGGTGCCCATGCCCCGGGTGGTTACTGCTGGCGTTCCCAAACGCAAACCGCTGGTCACAAAGGGAGATTCCGGATCGAACGGTACGGTATTTTTATTGGCAGTGATATTAGCTTCGCTCACCAATCGATCGGCCCGTTTGCCGGTCATGCCGATGCTACGCAAATCTACCAAAACCAAGTGGTTGTCGGTGCCACCGGAAACCGTATCCAATCCCCGTTCTTGCAGCTGACCGGCCAAAGCCCTGGCATTGTCAATGACTTGGGCGGCATAGGCTTTAAATTCCGGCTGCAATGCTTCCCCAAAAGCCACAGCTTTTCCGGCAATGACGTGTTCTAAAGGACCGCCTTGGCTGCCGGGAAAGACCGCTTTATCGAATTTTTTCCCAAGTTCCAGATCGTTGGTCAAAATCAAACCACCCCGAGGACCGCGCAGGGTTTTATGGGTGGTGGTGGTGACCACGTGGCAGTGGGGAACAGGGTTGGAATGGTGACCGGCGGCTACCAAACCAGCAATGTGGGCAATGTCTGCTAGCAGATAGGCTCCCACTTCGTCGGCGATTTCCCGGAATTTGGCAAAGTCAATGGTGCGCGGATACGCCGAATAGCCGCAAATAATCATTTTGGGCTGGTGTTTTTTGGCTAAAGCCCGCACTTCGTCGTAATCCAACTGTCCGGTTTCGGCGTTGACACCGTAGTGTTCCACGTGGAACCATTTGCCGGAAACGTTAACAGGAGAACCGTGGGTTAGGTGTCCGCCGTGGGACAGATCCATCCCCATGATGGTGTCTCCTGGCTTGAGCAGGGCTAAAAATACGGCAAAGTTGGCTTGGGCGCCAGAGTGCGGTTGGACGTTGGCATGGGCGGCACCAAACAGTTCTTTGGCGCGATCGATCGCTAAACTCTCTACTTCGTCGATGAATTCACAACCGCCGTAGTACCGCTTTCCAGGCAAGCCTTCTGCATATTTATTGGTTAGTACGGAACCTTGAGCGGCTAGAACCGCAGCAGATGTAAAATTTTCGCTGGCAATTAATTCTAAGTGTTGGCGTTGGCGTTGCAGTTCTTTATCGAGCAGTTCGGTAATTACTGGATCGGTTTCGCCTAGAAAATCTAAGTTGGTTTTAGTCACAGAGTTTCTTCCTCCGTCTTGAATTCGTCACGACCGACGCGATGGGTCTATTGCAGGTCAAACCTTCTTTATGGCTCGTTTTTCCCCAGCGCCGGTGCTGGCTCCCCAGGGTTTCACTATACCTCTATTTCCGTTCGGAACAAATGCGATTTCGTTGGGGACAGCCACTTTTTAGATTTGTATACTTGGTTTTCCCTGCCCGAATCTCCCTCTTGCCTTGGATTACAATGGAATTAAACCAAAAATTTGTCATCCAATCGAGGAGAAACGGGTTATGTTGGTTATTTTAATGGACGATCGAATTGTTTCCCCACAAAAAGTCTGTTCGAGTTGTCTCATGGCAAACGAACACGGTCAACCCCGTTGGCGCCACGGACAGCTTGGTTGCGGACATCCGATTCGCAAGTTGACCGAACACCAGGCGGACCAGTTTGAGTGTCAGATGGGTTTTCGGATCGCATCCATTGATTCTTTATGAAAAAGGTGGCTCTGCTGGCGTTGAAGTCGAGAAAGTTGGGGGAAGGGCGTAGTGTGGGAATGAGTGGCGTTCCCTGGGGTCGGGGAGTTGTTTTGTCTCCAGGAGAAGCGATCGCTGAAATCTACTGCCATCTGCGTTATTGTAAAATCTGTAGATAACAAGTTTTTTTACTTTACACGTTGAGGAGAAACACTCATGACCTGGCGACAATCGACCACTCCAGGACAACGGATTCTTGCCTGCCTTCCCTATTTATTGCCTCTTTTAGAGGTGACGGTACGCTTTAGCCAACCACTTTTAAGCCAATTTCCCTTTTTGAGTATTTTCTTTGTTCCCCTAGCGCCTCTCATTCAACTATACGCCAGCGTTCCTTTCGCACCGCTGATTGCGTTTCTGTTATTAATTTTCTTGGTGGTTCGAAATACCAATATCGCTCATTTTATCCGCTTTAATACTATGCAGGCGATTTTGCTGGATATTGCTCTCTTTTTGGCCAGCTTGCTGGTGCGCTTTTTGATCCAACCCATTGGCAACCAATTGCTCCTGGAAACGCTGGCCAATACGATTTTCCTCGGTGTGGTGGCAGCTGTGGTGTTTAGCATTGCGCAATCTTTGCGGGGGTTGTATGCGGAAATTCCTACCATTTCCGATGCGGCTTACCTACAAGTACGCTAAGCTGGTTTTGCCAGGGCGGCGATCGCTTTTTAACTACTGGGTTTGGCTACCACATGATTTTCTAAAGAACCAATCCCCTCAATTTCTATCCGCACGCGATCGCCAATTTGCACGGGTCCCACCCCCGCCGGCGTTCCGGTTAAAATTACATCGCCAGGCAGCAACGTCATAATTTGGCTAATGTAGGCAACCAATTGCTCCGGCGCAAACACCATTTCTTCAATGGAAGCGGATTGCACCGGTTCACCCCGGTCGTTGATAAAAGTTTGCAACTGTGCTCCCGGACTGATTTCCCGCACGATCCAAGGTCCGAGGGGGCAAAAGGTATCGAATCCCTTGGCACGCGTCCACTGGTTGTCTTGGCGCTGCAAATCCCGAGCCGTTACATCGTTGGCAATCGTGTATCCCCAGATTTTTGCCGGTGCCGTTTCTAGGGGACAATCGACACAAGTATCCCCCACAATCAGTGCCAACTCCCCTTCGTAGTCCACCTGTTGCGACTGCGGCGGATAGTGAATGGCAGCATGGGTAGCAATAGCGGCAGTAGGCGGTTTGAGAAACAACAGCGGCTCTTGTGGTAGCGTTCCCCCCATTTCCTCAGCGTGTTGGCGATAGTTTTTTCCCACCGCTACGATTTTGGAAGGACGACAAGGGGCCAGCAGTTCGTACGCATCCGCTTCCAGCTGCAACTCGGTGGGTTGTCCTTTCATCCAGGGCGGGGCATCTAGCACCTTGACCCCTAAATCTGGCTGTAAGGAACCGTAGTAAATTTTTTCCTCTGGGGTTTTGACTCGAACGTAGCGTTGTACCATCAATCAATTTTACACCAATACGTGCCAATCTCAAGGCGTGTGCGGGAGTTGGCGTCCCTAGCTCTCCGCTCGATGCCGCGGGGAACGGGCAAAACCAATCAAATACAAACGAACGATATCAAACATACCAGATGGTTTGGGAATTCAATGCGCTCCTTGGAAAAGAACTAAAAATAGTGTACAATTAAAAGCTTGCTATGTCGTACATCCTTGCTGTTTCTACCCATCGGTCGTCCGATTTGACCGCCAGAAGCAGCCGCTCAGACCAAAGGGAGGAACTTTCATGACAAGATACTACGAAACCATGTACATCCTGCGCCCCGACTTGGGAGAAGAACGGGTGCAACAATCCATCGAGAAATACGAAAACATCCTACGCGAACAGGGGGCAACAGCCATTGAAAGCCAACATCGCGGCAAACGACGTTTGGCTTACGAAATCCAACGACATCGCGAAGGCATTTACATTCAACTCAACTACGAAGGGGAAGGCAAAGAAGTTGCTCCCCTAGAACGCGCTATGCGCATTAGCGAAGAGGTCATCCGCTACCTAACGGTCAAGCAAGAAAAACCCGAAGCGAGTTCCGAAACAGATACAACGGAAACCCCCGGCGAAACCCCCGCCGAGGCAGCCAGCTAGCCCTTGCCAATTGACCAAAAATGTGGTAGTAATATAAATTTGGCTTTTGCTACTGCTCGGATCGGGTCGAAAAATCAAATGCTGGCGAAGAAGTAGCAGGCAGCCAGCTACCTGTACGGCAAATTTCTATCCTTACCATGACTTACGCAATTATCGAAACCGGTGGCAAACAACTGCGCGTAGAACCCGGTAGATTCTACGATGTGGAAAAACTGCACCTAGAACCAGGCGAAGCCCTCACCATTGACCGAGTGCTGCTGGTGGAACACGAAGGCACTACCCATGTCGGTCAACCCACGGTAGAAGGTGCTACGGTGGAAACAAAGGTTCTGGAACAGCGTCGCGGACGCAAAATTATTGTGTTCAAAATGCACCGGAAAAAGAATTACCGGAGGAAGCAAGGGCACCGTCAGGACTTGACGCGCCTTTTCGTGCAATCCATCAGCCTCAATGGGGAAACGCTGGCACAGGCAGAAACCGAACCTGCTAGTGAAGTTGAAGCAACCGAACTGACAGAATCGGAAGTGCCGGAAATGGTAGAAGCGACGGATTCCACAACCGAATAAATCGGCTTGACAATAGCTGTCTAACTTTTGCCGCTAGGGATTTTAAGGAGAAACTATGGCTCACAAGAAAGGAACCGGTAGTACTCGTAACGGTCGCGACTCAAATTCAAAACGCTTAGGCGTCAAACGTTTTGGCGGTCAACAAGTCAGAGCTGGCAATATTTTGGTCCGCCAACGGGGAACCAAATTCCATCCGGGAAAAAATGTCGGTCGCGGTAATGATGATACCCTCTTTGCCCTCATTGATGGTGTCGTTACTTTTGAACGCCGCGGCAGAAGTCAGAAAAAAATTAGCGTTTATCCGCAACCAGAAACTGGCGCAATCTCGGAACTGCCAGCAGCCTCTCGCTGAGATTTGTGAAGATTTGTAAATATTTTGTGAACGTTCCTTCCTGCGATCGCGACGCCTGCGATCGCAGGAATTTTTGGTTCGAGCAGGTTATTGAGATGGTTGCTGCGGTTGTGGGGATGGTGACCGCCAGCATCCTCGGTTGCCCGCTCTATATCCAGATCCGCGCCATTGGGGAATGCCATTTTCATCCCGTAGCGTTACCACCCGATCTTGATGGCGAATTTGGGAGGCTACCATTTGTTCCGTACCGGCAAAATTAACGCGCGACCCGGTAACTTCAATGCGCGAGCCAGCTTCCAAAGGCATCCCAGCTTCATTGAGATACCAAGATGGACCCACACGCACGAGCATTGTCTCGCTTTGGGAACCATTAGACGGTTGCAACCGCAAATGAATTCCTTGTGGCATAGTGCTAGTTTGATTTTGGTTTCCTCCCCCTCCCCAATTGCGATTATTGGGGGTATAGGTCAGTTTTTCCCTAACCGTACCGCGAATCGTTTCGACAGTTGCTGGATTGTACATACGACCAGGACCGTTGCCAGGACCGCGACCGTGATGGGGTCCGCGACCGCGACCGCGACCGTGATGGGGACCACGACCGCGACCACGCCCTCCACCAGGGCAAGCGGTAGGTTGTTGTGCTAACGTTGGGGTGGCAGCATCCCATGTGCCTCGATCGCTGCTATTATTGAGGGCAACCGTCGGTGCCATTTCCCAAATCCATCCCGTGAGACCGACAACAGCGGCTCCTAGGAAAAATTTTTGCCAAATGCGATCGCATTTCATAATCTGCTACCTCCTAATAGGTTATTTACTGGACAATAATTGACTTTTGTTGACTTGATAGTCGTAGCCATCTTTCTTGAAGATT
>NZ_LNDC01000137.1 GCF_001870905.1 Geitlerinema sp. PCC 9228 | reverse complement strand
AATGGGGCTAAAGCCCCACGAGGCGCTTTTCCTCCCCGCGCTAAAGCGACGGGGATTCCAAGCTACCGAAAGTTTTACTTGATAAATTTTTTTAAGTTAAATTAAATTCAATCGTTGCTCGCCCATCGATCTAGTTGAAATAGTTCAAATGGATATTAAAAACGGTTTCGTAGATACTGTAGGCAATACACCACTCATCCGCTTGCACAGTTTTAGCGAACAAACAGGTTGCGAAATCCTGGGAAAAGCGGAATTCCTCAATCCTGGCGGTTCGGTAAAAGACCGCGCTGCTTGGTACATTATCAAAGACGCTGAAGAACGGGGTTTGCTAAAACCAGGCGGTACAGTCGTTGAAGGAACTGCCGGCAATACGGGAATTGGCTTAACCCATATTTGCAATGCCAAAGGCTATCGCTGCCTCATTGTCATTCCCGAAACCCAATCCCAAGAAAAAATCGATACCCTGCGGGTTTTGGGAGCAGAAGTCAAAACCGTTCCCGCCGTGCCCTACCGCGACCCCAACAACTACATTAAGATTTCCGGCAGGCTAGCCGAAGAAATGGACAATGCCATTTGGGCCAATCAATTTGATAATATAGCCAACCGCCGTGCCCATTACGAAACCACAGGTCCGGAAATCTGGCAGCAAACCGAGGGCAAAATTGATGCTTGGGTCACCTCTACAGGAACCGGCGGTACCTATGCCGGGGTATCTATGTTCTTCAAGGAAAAAAATCCCAACGTACGATGCATTCTCGCTGACCCCATGGGCAGCGGTTTGTACAGTTATGCCAAAACTGGCGAACCCAAAGCGGAAGGCAAATCCATTACCGAAGGGATTGGCAACTCTCGCGTCACGGCCAATATGCAAGGTGCCCCCATTGACGATGCTATCCGCATTGACGATCGCGAATGCATTCGGGTTCTGTACCAATTACTGGAAAAAGATGGTTTATTTATGGGGGGATCTGTAGGCATCAATGTAGGAGCTGCCTACCAACTAGCCAAGGAAATGGGGCCCGGCCATACCATTGTTACGGTTCTGTGCGATGGTGGCAGCCGCTACCAGTCCAAACTGTACAATCGGGAGTGGCTGGCATCGAAAGATTTGCTGCCCAATTAGAATGCAAAGGGATTATCTTTTATGCAAATTCAAGCACTTGCAGCTTTAGAAAAAGGTGCCAAACTCCAGCCTTATACATACGAAACGCCGTCTCCCAAAGGACATCGTTGCCTTATTAAGGTTCATGCTTGTGGTATTTGCCACTCCGATTTGCATATCATCGATGACGACTGGGGTATGTCGAACTATCCCATTGTTCCCGGTCACGAGGTTATCGGTGAGGTGGTAGAAGTAGGAGAACAGGTGACTCACTTGCAAGTGGGCGATCGCGTGGGCATGGGCTGGCAAGCATCTGCTTGTATGCAATGTAAGGATTGCCTGCGTGGCAACGAAAATCTATGCAGCAACCACCAACCGCTGATTGTCTCCGAATACGGTGGCTTTTCTGACTATCTCAACGTCGATTCCCGTTTTGCCTTCCCCATTCCCGATGGCATCAAAACCGAAGTTGCCGGTCCTTTACTCTGTGCTGGCATTACCGTCTATTCTGGTTTGCGGTACGGCGGCATGACTTCCGGTCAGGAAATTGGCATTATCGGCGTTGGCGGTTTGGGACATTTGGCGGTAAAATTTGCCTCCCGTCTGGGAAATCGGGTAACAGTATTTACCACTTCCCAAGACAAAGCCGAATTTGCCAAACAGCTAGGTGCTGTTGATGCGATTGTGGTTGAACGCGGGGGATCGCCACCGCCTGCCGATCGCTTTTTTAGCGTTTTGCTGAGCACGGTTCCCGCTAGTATTGATTGGGCAGGATATGCCGAATATCTCGATGCCGACGGAACCCTGTCTATTGTTGGTGTTCCCGACGAAAATATTTCCCTGCCTTTGTTTTCCATGCTGATGAAACGCCGTCGCATTCTCGCTTCTGTGATTGGGGGTCGGGCGATGATGCGAGAAATGCTATCGGTGGCGGAAAAATATCAAATCGAACCGATTGTAGAAACTTTTCCCTTTGAAAAGGCCAACGAAGCTCTCGAACGGGTTCGCAACAATCAGGTACGCTATCGTGCCGTTTTGACAAAGCAGTAGGGAAATCTCGAAAAGCGGCCGGTACGTGGCTACAAACAACGGTAGCTATGTACCGGCCAATTCTATCAATCGTTTGCATCGCAAGCAGGGTAGGATAAGTAAGCTTTAAGAACCGCCTATATGCCTATCTCAAGCTTGCAAACGCCAAATTAGCAAACCTGAAAAGCCCAGTAGTGAGCGCCTTCTTCGGTAATATAAGGACCATCTTTCCAGTGTTCTAGGAGTTTTACCTTCCCATCCCTTTGCAGTTGGTCGGCAACTTCTTGGAAGTTGGTGGAGTTGTAGTAGCTTTTCCGGGTACTAACAATGATATAACCGCCTTGGCGGGTAATCCGAATCAGTTCGTTGATGGATTCGGGGGGGACGTGACCCAGGGTAAATACACCGCAAGCCAGGCTGGCGTCGTATTCGTTGTCCTGGTAGTCTTCGATTTTTTTGTTCATGTCAATCCCACCCTTGAGCTCTTGGTAGCTATTGGTTTTTTCTGCTACCTCAACCATGCTGTCGGATAGGTCGAACCCATCAATTTGTTTGTAGCCCATGTCTTTGAGGACGACACCGACCAAACCCGTACCGCAACCGGCATCAAGCACTTTTACGTTTTCCCGGGGGGTGCGATCGCTTTGTTCGCGAATGCGATTGTAAAATTCTGCGATCGCGCGGGGTCCGGCGTACTCTTCGTTGGAAACGTCGCTGTCGTAAGCGTCTGCCCACTCATCGTAATAGTCTTGTAATTTGGAAATATCACCCGATAAGGCATGGGCTCCCTTAACAGCGTCCCAACTTTGAGTATTGTTTGGATTGTTGGATGTTTGAGTCATGAAAATTTCGTGAATTCTACAAATACAAAGATAAACCGCTATTTCCAAGAAAACCCAAGGGAGGGCGTTGGCACTACCAGCAAACGCATTGTTAGGTATATAGGGACAAGCGATCGCCTCATAAGCAACCAAAGACCTACATCCTAAATATTTTTTACTGTTGCCTATACCCTACTGACGCAATACAGTCATCTTTACGGCCGCCATCAATTCCACAAACCTGTTTTTCCTTTTTCCTCCCAAACGGCCGGGGATAGAACTGCCATATCGCGCCATTACTTGCAGAAACAGCAAACGATTATCTTTGCGCTAGCTCGGATTCCAACCAAGGAATTTTCCAAGCCGAACCTATTATACAACTGTTCGTCCTATACGCCAAACTTCTACCGACCAGGTGCGGCGTCAATCCCGGTCAATCCCTTATTGGCTGGGGGATTAACAGTTTAAGAATTTTTCTGAGAAACTGGTGTGGCCAATCGCAATTTGGCCCCTGTTCGAGGCATATCAACTTGCCATTGCTGCAACCGTGAGAGGATGAAATCGATGGATTGCCCCCATACCGGCAAATCGCAGCCCTCTTTTTTCTCCGAACGCTAGATTTTTCCATAACAGAACTTGTGTCTCCTTTTCTGTAAAGTTTTATTGTAAAAATTGTGAAAAACTTGTGGAGTTGGTTATAGTAAAAACAATTGCTCTACTTCTGGCACAAGTAGAACAGTGGAAATAGAGTAGCCTCCTAGGCTATGGATGAACCTAGATGAATCGGCTGAGGTCTGTTCTTCTCCAAAGTTGACCTCAGCCATTATTTTTATTTTGGGATTCAAGTGCGATCGCGCGATGGCAAAATTGGCATAACTGACATTCTTCCCATTAGCAAAAAAAAACTGTCCCACTTCTGGCACAAGCGGGACAGTGGAAATAAATTAGCCTCTTAGGCCATGGATGAACTTAGATGAAATCATCTGCAGTCAATGTTTCTTCAACATTAACCTTCGCCAATAAGTCGCCCTTGTAGTAAATCTCTTTCGTTTCTGCCTCATCAACCCCATTGTTGAGGATCCGCAAATTGTTGAAATGCACGTTCCGAGGCAGAATCATCTTGTCGGTACCACCTTCAAAGTCTGTGATGTAGTCGTAAACGGGACCTCGGTACAAAACAAACTTGTCTGCACCATCTCCACCAGATAACTTGTCGTAATAATAGTCATAATCATTAAACCAATGATAACCGCCACCATCTAGAAAATCATCGCCTTCTCCTCCTTTGAGGTTATCGTAATGCTCTCCGCCATTTAAGTAATCGTCACCTTTGTTGCCGATGAGGGTATCCGAACCCCAACCACCTAAGAGGGTATCATCCCCAATTCGAACTGATTCGGGAGAAGGTGCTTCTGGTTCTTCACCTTCTTCAAACTCTTCATAGTCGCCAAAGGCTTTATCGTTACCGGACCAGGCATAAATCCGATCGTTACCGCCGCGGCCTTCAATGCGATCGCTTTGCCGTGTACCATAGATACGTTCTGAGTTGTCACTGCCGTGTATAGAATTAACCATTTTGACCTCCAAGAAAATGAAGTAAACAATGAAACTTCACAGAAGCAACGAAAAGGCATTAACACCTTCCCCAAAAAAACAAGAAAACTGGTGTGAGACAATCGACAGCACTTTTGGATAGCAATACCTGGCTAGCTGCCTAACCCTTGTAGGGGAAGCAAGGTATTCAAACAGCCGAGAGCAGGGTTTGCAGATCGCTCGATCGCCTTTCTACCTCCGATAGAAAAGGTAGAGAAGAACAAAAAAAACTGCAATTCCTTCAATTCACCAGGTTTACCACAGGGTACTGTTTCCAAAGATAAGCAAACTAGAGAAAAAAGAGGATAAGACATTGAAAACTGCTTATCGAAAATATTCTTGTTTGCTTACAAATCAAGCATATATCCCTCTGAAAAAATACGGTAGGATTTTTTACAGTTTTTAATAATTTTCGAGTCATTTTTTAGAACTTTTGTCAGGCGAACAGAATTTCCTCAGGAAAACCTCCATCTTTACCGATCGCGGTACAAAAATAAACGTCACTGTTTTAACAATTCGTTTGAGTATTTTTGCGTAAACTTAACAAAATATTTTTTCATAATGCAAAAAATTTATGCAGCTTCTTTTGAAAGGAACGATGAATTGCTATCATTTCATAACAAAAAAACCATTCATCGATAAAAAAAACGACAAAAATAAACATTGTCAAATCTTGCAAACTCCCTACTAGCAAGCATTTCCGGGAAAATTCCACGAAAGAAAAATATCTGTTGAGCATGTAAATTTTTGCATAGAGTTCATGAAAGAACTTACCAAGCCTGGACTGTGAGGATTTTTTCAGAAAAATAAATGGGACTTTTCTCTAAAAAAACTGTCTGAACATTTTTTTACCGCTCGCAATATATCTATTTTGGGTAGACCATCGTTGGTGGCACGAAAAATGGAGAAAGGGAAAGCGCGATCGCAGGGATGGGTCAACCTGTTGTTTCCCAGGCGATAATTCGCTATACTTGCCCAAAACCTTTGTAGTGGCGGTTTGCGAACCGCTCTTACCAATCGATCGTATACACTGGCGATATCGTTTCTGCCACTGTCACCAAAGGCAGGAAAATTGGGTCTTATATGGAATTCTCTCTCGCGCATCCGGCAGCTTTGATATTGCGACTCGTTCAGGCCGGGTGTGGTGGAATTAGCCACAGGTATTGCCAACCAATTCACAGAAGGGATAATTATGCTTATGCGTTCGTTCATACCATAGGCGATTCAACTGGCCGTTCGTTTTTCCTCCCGGCGCTAAAGCGACAGGGCTTCCAAACCTATCGAAGATTTTCCATGACAGGATTTATCAACCTATACAAACCAATTGGCGTGACTTCCCACGATTGCGTGGCCAAAATTAGGAAACTGTTGCGGATCAAAAAGGTTGGACATGGGGGAACCCTCGACCCAGCCGCGACAGGGGTTTTGCCGATTGGCGTAGGCAAGGCGACCCGTTTGCTATCGTATCTCTGCCACGACAAAGCCTATCGAGCCACCGTACAATTTGGTATTGCCACAACCAGCGACGATTTAGAAGGGGAAATTGTAACGCAAACCCCAGTTCCCGATGTGGATTTGGCAACTATAAAGGCAATTTTGCCGAAATTTCAGGGAACCATCCAGCAAATTCCTCCCAAATACAGTGCGATTCAGGTGGGTGGCAAGCGGTTGTACGAACTGGCACGTGCGGGAAAAGATGTAGAAGTCCCGTTGCGTACGGTAGAAGTGTATAATATAGAAATTCTCAACTGGGAACCCGGGAAGTATCCGAAATTAGAAATTGCGATCGCTTGCGGCAGTGGTACCTACGTACGTTCGATTGCCAGAGATTTGGGCATGGCAGCCAACACCGTTGCCACATTGGCTGGTTTGGAACGGACCCAAAGCAGTGGTTTTCATTTCGATAGCAGCATCACCCTATCGGAGATGGAAAGCCAAATTGAACGGGGAGTATTTCAGTTGCTTCCCCCCGATTTTCCCCTTTGCCATTTGCCGTTACTGCATTTGGATATGGAAAAGGCAAGACGTTGGTGTAACGGTCAGCGTTTTGCAGATACGAGCAGTCAGTTGGTAGCCAAAGATGTAGAGGCGATAACCATGCGTACGTATGATGAAGAAGAACGTTTTCTGGGAATCAGTCAAATTATTGCCAATCGCGATCGCCAGCAGTTTATTATTCCTAAAGTAGTATTGGGATAAATTTTAACCATAATGTCTGCTTTTCAATCAAAGACAGGTTGTTTTTTTATATCTTATACCATTTCTGAAAAACAATAATTTTCTGGAATTTTCCAATTTCCCTGGTAGGGGCGCTCACGCGTTGCGCCCCTACAAAAATGCCTCTATTATCTCTTGCATATTATGAAGGAAATGGTATTATACCAAATCCATACTGGCAAGCCCCGATCGTGCAAGCGGGTCAGACCCTCCTG
This sequence comes from Geitlerinema sp. PCC 9228, assembly GCF_001870905.1. Lineage (NCBI taxonomy): Bacteria > Bacillati > Cyanobacteriota > Cyanophyceae > Geitlerinematales > Geitlerinemataceae > Geitlerinema > Geitlerinema sp. PCC 9228. The sequence goes on along the minus strand of NZ_LNDC01000137.1, from coordinate 63,193 downwards.
TTGTCAGCCTTGTAAAGGGGGGGATGGTTTGGGTTATGTTTGTGGTTTAGCAATATCGGATTTCGTATCAGATTTGGTATGAAATGTGGTTTGTACGAATCAGATTTGCATACCTAATTTGATGCTAAAGATTCGTATTGAATCTCCCTATCGCAGCGTAGCTGACCAGTGTTTTCTACTTGGTCGTTTGGGGGGTTGGGGGAAATGGGTTCGATGGTACAGCTTTTATACCAAGCATAGCCTTCGCCGGTGGCATTGGGTCCTTGCCAAGTGGCTTGGAGTTTGATTGGATAGCCATTTTCATTTTTTTGTGCTGAGATTTGTGGTAGCCAATATTGGCGGATGCGTAGGTTTGGTATCATTATTTCCAGCTGGGAATCCTGTTTGAGTTGGTTTTTCTCTGTGCGAACTTGTAAAACCCAGGATTCGACTTGGGACCAAGGTTTTCCATTGGCTTTCTCTTGCGCGATCGCTTCCAAACGACCTAGGATAATCGTAGCAGCTAAACTGGGAATTTCTTCGTCGCCAACGGGAATAACGAAGGCACTGTGGGATAAACTGATATTGGCAAGAGCGGGATATTCATCGAGCCAAGATTGAAAGATATGATAGCTTTGAAACCAACAGCCAATTAGCAAGTTGGCACTGACCAAAAGTGCTATTTCGCGATAAAAATTGGCAGTAGCTTTTCGCCATTGAAAGCGAATTTCCCGGAGTTTGTATAAAATGGTAGTAGTGAGGGATGCCAGCAGCCAACCAGTCCAATAAACAAAGGGAGAAACTTCGGGAAAATAGGAAAATAGCAGTAAGGCCAGCAGGGCAAATAGTAAGTAAGGATATAAAATCACCCCTAAAAATCGCACGTTATTTTGCCGCAACCACCAGGAAATACCAAACAAAATACTTCCCCAGCCAAGCAAGTGGAAAAAATGGTATATCAAAGAGCGATCGCTCAGACTTTCCCGTAAAAACAAAGAAAAGACAAGAGAAATTATACCAATGGCTAGGAAACTTTTCCAAGAAGGTACTGGATCCACCGTAGGCAGTTTCAAGGTTTTGGTTTCCCCCCTCTCGCGTGGCTACATTTGGGACTGGCGTAATAGCAATAATAGCAAAACAACGCTGTTGCTGGTAGCGTGGGCGTACAAAATAAATTTCCCTTGGTTTTCTTTAATATTTTTTCGGGTAACCTGCAGTTCTTCTTGGCGAATTAAAGAGGGGTGGCGGGGAAATTTCGTCAGTTTGGGAAACGGTTCGCGATCGCGTTGGGCTTGGTGAATTTCTTCCAGAATTTGATAGAGATAAAATTTTAAAAAGAAATTGGCTAAAAAAGCGATAAAACAGAACAAAATTAACAAAATTTGTACTTGCGATGGGTCCCAGTTGTTGCCCAGAAACAAGCGATCGAAGAACACGTAGCTAATCAATTGTTCCTGCAAGCCAGCGGGAAGACCAGCTTGAACGGCAAAGAAAAACAGCCACCCCACCACAGCAACGGCGATATTTCCCAAGGCGGCTTGTTTCATACTTTGGCGGCGGTTTAAAGGCAAGCCACGAAATAAAATGGGGGTTTCGATCGCAACCGCGATCGCAGTGAGTAAAACTTGCAATAAGACCGCGCGCAGGGGCAAAATCATGGGCACGGAAAAGCTTTAAAAATAGGCATATGGGGATTTACGCGAAATCCGATGTTTCTATACCAAAAATTCCCTGTAGGGGCAACCCCCCGTGGTTGCCCGATTTCCTGTCAACGGATTTGGCATTACTCTAGCAGATGTTGTTGCAAAAATGTGCGGAAACTGGGGTGGAAAAGGCGATAGCGGGGTTCGCCGGTGGTGGTGTCGGTAAGTAGAAAAGAAATCCAGCGATCGAGGATCGTTTGTACGTCAAACTCGTCCGCATCGAGGGTTTGCGCGATCGCTTCTGGGGATTGGGGCTGTTGCAGCAGTTGCTGGAGAATGGCAGTGGCAAGGTCGTCAAAACCGGTGGCAGTCATAGTTTGCCAGTATTCGGCGTAACGCGCCGTGAGGCTGGGGGGTAGTTCGCCGTCGGGGGAGAGGTTTGTGCCTTGGCGCAAGTCGTAGAGAACGTGGCTGGCAACGCCAAAATTGCCCTGGCAGTAGGCAGAAATGCGATCGCTAGCGGTTTCTGGGGAAAGCTGGTGTTGTTGCAGCCAAGCAGGCAAAGAATTGTCGCTATTGTTTTTTTGCAGTTCGTGTTGTAAATACCGGCGCACATCGGCGTAGCAGCGTTGGGGATAGTGGGACAAATCCAGGAACTCGGCAGGGGTTTCCACCAGCAATCCCGTGCGTTCTTGCGGTTGCGGGCGGCGGGAAACCAGCACAAAGATGCCCGGCGGTAAGTAGCGCGGCAGGTAGAGGCGATTGGCACCGGGGGGTTGTTGGTGGGTTTCAATGGCATCGATGGCATCGACAACCAGCAGCAGCCGTTCTCCCGGTTGCAAGTGGCGGCTGGCACATTGCAGGTAGGGAAACAGGGCGTTGCTATCGTCGGGTTCGGTATCGCTGAGGGGACGCAGGGAGTCTAGCAGGGTACCATGGGCGAAGGCGAGTTTGTGGGTTTCGGGGAATTGAGCGCAATAGTACAGGGTATGGGGTTCGGTGTTGGCAATGTGGGCGAGGAGGGCGCTTTTGCCGCTACCTGGAGGACCGACGAGGGTAAAGTAGCCGCGATCGTATTGTTGCCAAAAGCGGGCTATTTGTTGGGAAAGCCAAGGACGGCTGACAAAGCGATTCTCCTGGCAGGCTAGAAAGGTGGCAAAAGTGTCGAGAGGTGGCAGCAGGGTTTCGATCGACATATCTACGGCCTCTCCAGGCGGAGAAAATGGACGAATCCGCCTCCGTCTCCAGCTTTAATGGTGGTTTCTGTAGAAAAAATGGCACAGCTCAAAATGGGATGGTCTGCTACAAAACAGGCGATTGGTTCTCCCGTTTGCAAATCCCACACTTTCACGGTATTGTCATGCGAGCCAGAAACGGCTACCGACCCATCGGCGCTGCTGGCTACGGACATGACCGGGGCACTGTGACCTTGGAGGGTGAAGCGTTCGCGGCCGGTGGTGAGCAAACGCCCCGACGCATCCTATGACTACACCCGAAGGGTTAGTCGCTAGTTAGGAGGGGCACTTTTTCCTTGAATATAACTTAACAACGTCTCCAAGTTAGCTCTCCCCCCGACACCGATCGTTCCATAAGCCTTCAAAAGTAGGGTTTCCAAAAAAACTTCTCTAAGTATTCTTGGTTTTCTTTTCGGATACGTCTAGAAGATACAGTCTTCAAGTTTCCAACAAAACGAGACAAGTCCATAGCAGGATGAGCATCGACCAAAAGATGGACATGGTCTGCCTCACCGCCAAACTCCACTAACCGACACCGCCACTTCCCACAGACATCGGAGAAAATCTCTTCTAGTCTATGAAGCATAGCTTTGGTGACGATCTTCTTTCTGTATTTAACTTTAAAAATAATACGATCCTGAAGACGATACGCACTGTGACTGCTGGTTTTCAGGCTTGACAGTTTATCCATAACTAAGCTAATATCTAAAGTATTATGAGCCATTCTACTATCCGTACCGATTCTTGGCATTTATCACCTACTCCTGAACAGCAACAAGCCTTGATGCTAACCCTTCAGGAGTACAGATCCTTTTGTCGTGATTTAGTGGGCGTTGTTAACGCTCACTGGACAACTATTGCTAATGCCAAGAGTCGGTGTTCGGAAGTAGAAAAACTGATTCATAAGACCAGTAAAAACCCTAATCCTAAATATCGGTATTTTGGAAAAAGGTTTTATAAGTTTCCTTCGTATCTAAGACGCGCAGCCATCGAGTTTTCCATTGGACAAGTATCTTCTTTTCTTACCCGATATCAAAGATGGCAGTCTGGGATTAGGAGTAGAAAAGATGCTAAACCTCCAAAGTTAAATAGAAACACGGGTTGTTATCCTTCTCTCTATAAAAAACAGTGCATTAAGTTCTCTGAATGTTTGACCGTCGCTGAAATTAAAGTGTGGAATGGGAGTGATTGGGTATGGACAAAGGTTGCTATTTCTCGAAAGAGGGGTAGACATCTTTTAGGTAATGCTGAAATGAAATCCCCTGCTTTAATTGTTAATAGGAAAGGATGCAAACTCAGTGTTCCCTTTAAGATCGAGCCAGCAAAGAAAGAAGGAAACTGTGTCTGCTCTGTGGACATAGGGATTAACACCCTAGCTACAGTCAGTATCGTTTATCCTGACGGCACTGTAACCGCAAGGAAATTTATTCACCCTTCGGTTAACATAGACCGTCGCGATAAGCGTTTATCTCGAATCAGAAAGAAAGCCCGTTTAACCAAAAATCTCTATAAAGGTTTTTGTTCCACTTGGTATCGAAAAGCTCGTCAATATAACCGAAACATCGCCCAACAGTCTTCTAAACAAATTGTGGACTTCGCCACCGAACACGGAGCATCAGTTATTGTCTTCGAGCAACTGAAAGGGTGGCGACCTAAAGGAGGACGTAAAGGTTCGACCTTAAAACAGCGTTTTCACGGCTGGCTACATCGAGCTTTGGTCAACCTAACCCAACAAAAGTTTGCTGAAGCAGGAGGGAAGACAGAGTTTGTTTATCCTCGTGGGACTTCTAGCTTTGCTTTTGATGGCAGTGGAAAAATTAAACGAAGCAAAAAAAATTACTCCCTAGCTACGTTTTCTAGTGGCAAACAATATAACTGTGACCTATCAGCTAGTTACAACATAGGTGCTAGATATTGGGCTAAGAAATTAAAACTGACTCGCAGAAATGACGGTCAGTTGGATGATGGCAAAAGTTCCTCATCCAAACGGCGAACTCCCGTTACTCTATCTGTTCTTTGGGATAGAGAAGCCCCGACTACAGCGACGTAAGGAGCTTAGTCTAGGGGGAGTTCACGTCCCACACTTTCACGGTTTTGTCCAGCGAGCCAGAAACGGCTACCGACCCATCGGCGCTGCTGGCTACGGACCTGACCCCGTCGCTGTGACCGCTCAAAGTACGCAGCAGCTGTCCCCCCGGCGGCATCAAATTGGCTGCTAATCGTGCATCGCCAAATTCTTCTAAACCTCTGTGCGTTTCGCGAAATGCCCCTACATATAATATTGTTGGTAGTGCAATCAAATAGCGATCGCTACGAACAACCATCCTACCCCCTTTTTGATATTTTCGTTAATTATTGCCCAATTGTGCCTATTGGAGGCGATTTGGTGGGTTGAGGGGTTTCTAGACGCAGAAAATGAACGACTCCCCGTTGGTTTCCAGCGAATATGGTTTTGCCGTCGGCGGAAATGGCACATCCCATAAGTCTGTGTTCTGTGGTCAAACAAGCGATCGCTTCTAAAGTTTCTAAATTCCAAACTGTCAGCGTTGAAGACGACCGAGAAACCCCCACCGAACCATCAGCACTTATGGCTTCGACTACGAAGGATTCCCTAAAATCTGGTAAAGTGAAACGTTCGTTTCCAGTATTTAAATCCCACACTTTCCAGCTTTTGTCTTCTGACTTGGCAAGTACCACCGAACCATCAGCACTTATCGCTTCGCGGCTAGAATATCCTAGACTAGCCGTAACGGGCAGCGTAAAACGTTCGTTTCCGGTATTTAAATCCCACGCTTTCACAGTTTTGTCCCACCCAAAAACCACTACTGAGGTATTACTGTTTATGGCTACTTGTCCGAATGCTCCATTAACATTACCCGTCAAAGTGAAACGTTCGGTGCCATTGGTCAAATCCCACACGGTTACCTTTGGGAAAGGCTCCTCGTCAGATGGATAGTACGATGCACAAGCCCCCACCAACCCATCGGCGCTTATTGCTACGGCTGTGACCCACATGCTATGGCTTTTCAGGGTGAAGCGTTCGGTGCCATCGATCGCATCCCATACCTTCATCATGCGATCGCGCGAACCAGAAACGGCTACCGAACCATCAGCATTGATACCTAAAGCATTCGGTTCAACCGAACTAATGTGACCTTTTAGGAGAAAGCGTTCGGTTCCTGTAGCCGCATCCCATACCTTTATGGTTTGGTCATCCGACCCAGAAACCGCCACCGACCCATCCGCACTTATCGCTACGGTGGTGACGCAGTCTTGGTGACCTGGAAAAGGAAAGCTGTCCGTAGCAGCCGTTAAATCCCACACTTGCACGCATTGGTCTACCGAACCAGAAATCGCTACGGAGGCATCGGCATCGATCCCTACTGAGTCAATCTTGTTTATATGACCTTTTAGGGTATAGCATTGGGTTCCGGCGGTCAAATCCCAAACTTTCACGGTTCGGTCTGCTGACCCAGAAACGGCTACCGACCCATCCGCACTGATGGCTACCGCAGCAATCCAGCGGCTGTGACCTTCTAGGGTGAAACGTTTGCTGCCGGTAATCAAATCCCATACTTCGATCGTCTTGTCAATGGACCCAGAAACGGCTACGGAAGCATCCGCACTTATCGCTACTGAAGTAACCCAGTGACTGTGACCCTCTAAAGTAAACCGTTCGCTGCCGGTAGTCAAATCCCATACCTTTCCGGTAGTCAAATCCCATACCTTTATGGTTTGGTCATCCGACCCAGAAACCGCCACCGACCCATCCGCACTTATCGCTACTGACGAAATGACACTGCTGTGACCCTCTAAAGTAAACCGTTCGCTGCCGGTAGTCAAATCCCATACTTGGACAATTCCATCTGCCGATTTCAATCCAGCAACCACTACCGACCCATCGGCACTGATGGCTACTGTTTGGATTTCGCCTTCGTCACCTTTTAAGGTGAAGCGTTCGGTACCTGCGGTCAAATCCCATACTTTTACGGCTGACCCATGTGCAAAAACCGCTACGGAACCATCGGCACTGATGGCTACTGCTGCTGGCTTATAGTATGCTGGTGTGCAAATACATAACTTGGAAACACTTCTCAAAGTATGTAGCAGTGGGTCTCCCGCTGGCATCAAATTGGGGGCAAGCGGACGCAACCAAGGTCTGGTTTGATTTTGTTGGGCTTGTTCCAGGAGTTGACGAATTTCTGGGAGCTCGTACTCCATTAGCCTTCCCCACAGATGTGACGCCAGTTGGGTTCGATCTTTCTCGATGGTCGGTGCCGATAGCTGCAACGCTTTCTGAATCAAACGCAACGCCCGCACGGTTTTCCAGTTCAGATGGGTTGCTACTTCTGTGGTTGCCAACCACCCATAATCTTCAATTAAGGCTTTGATGCCAAATTCGGGATGGTTGACTTTGGCAGCGATATACTCGTAGCTAGACAGTAACTGGGCATATTGTTGAACATTTCCCGCTTGAATGAGACTGTCTGCTTGCTCCAGTTGCGGTTGGCTGCTGGCGTTCCTTGGTTCTTCATTCGATGGTATCATTGTGCCAATCAACGATCGCGCTCGACTTATTCGGTTATTATAGCCAAGATTTTTTCGGCTGTCGAGAGCAGAATATGGCAGCATAATGGATGTCCTACGATTGGCTGCGATTGGTTATTTTTATAATTGTCAGTGGCTGGTTGTATCGAGATGGAAAAAGGGATTGATACCAAATCCGTACTGGCAAGACCCGATAATGCAAGCGAGTAAAAAACCCCCTGTTGTCCCCCTTGTAAAGGGGGACGGTTTGGGTTATGTTTGTGGTTTAGCAATATCGGGTTTCGTATGAAAATTTTGACGGGAGTAGATTTTCGATCTAAAGAATAAGCATGTATTACTCTTGCGCTGTCACTTCATCATTAAATATCGCTTTTAGCTCTAATTCATGTAAAGTCTGGCTGTAGACTTGATTGATTTCGGCTGATGTTAAATTTGGCTCGATATTATTTTCTTAAAAATATACAAGAAATAGTTGGCGGGTTTTTCTAGGGGACGTTTCGCTCAATATTCCTATATACAATATTGTTGGTACGTGCAATCAAATAGCGATCGCTACGAACAACCATCCTACCCCCTTTTTGATATTTTCGTTAATTATTGCCCAATTGTGCCTATTTGAAGCGATTTGGTGGGGTTTGTAAAAAGAGCCATTTTTGTGGGACTGGTTGTGGGTACAATTGGCTAGGCGCTATAGATACCCAACGAACAACAGGGGAACTGTTCAAACCTATGCTTAGAAATGGAATTGGAATTCGGACAGCACAGGCCCTTTCCGAACGCCTGAGAGGGCAAATTCACGTATACGACGGCGAAGGCAAGGGCAAATCCCAAGCGGCTTTGGGGGTGGTTTTGCGTTCCATTGGCTTGGGAATCGACAAACCCCAGCAAACTCGGGTGTTGCTGCTGCGGTTTCTCAAAGGTCCGGGTCGCGAATATACCGAAGATGCTGCGATCGCGGCGTTGCAGCAAGGCTTTCCCCACCTCATCGACCAAGTACGCACCGGTCGCGCGGAATATTTTGGACCTGATGAAATTACCCGGTTCGACCGCCAGGAAGCACAGCGTGGCTGGGATATTGCCAAAGGCGCGATCGCTTCTGGTCTGTATTCTGTAGTCGTCCTCGACGAACTCAACCCCCTCATCGATTTGGGATTGCTTTCCATTGAGGAAGTGGTCAAAACCCTAAAAAACAAACCAGACTATCTAGAAGTCATCGCCACCGGACGGTCCGCGCATCCCAAATTAGTGGAAATTGCCGATTTGCACTCGGAAATGCGTCCCCAATACCATACCGAACACAGCATCGATGGCGTAGAAATTTATACCGGGTCTGGCAAAGGCAAATCCACCAGCGCTTTAGGCAAAACGCTACAAGCCATTGGCAAAGGCATCAGCCAGGACCAATCCCACCGGGTTCTGATTGTACAGTGGTTGAAAGGCGGCAGCGGCTACACAGAAGATGCAGCGATCGCGGCTTTGAAACGAACCTATCCCAGTTTGGTAGACCACCAACGCTGCGGTCGGGATGCCATTGTCTGGTACAACGATCGCCAGGATATCGATTATCTAGAAGCCGAACGGGGATGGGAAATTGCCAAAGCTGCCATTGCTTCTGGTTTGTACAAAACCATTGTTCTCGACGAACTCAACCCGGTGGTAGATTTGGAACTACTCGATCCCGACCCAATTGTAGAATCGCTGCTACGCAAACCCAAAAATACGGAAGTTATTGCCACCGGTCGCTGCAAAAACATTCCCCCCTATTTCGACCTGGCAAAAATTCACTCGGAAGTTTACTGCCACAAACATTACGCCAACGAAGGGGTGGAACTGAAACAAGGGGTCGATTTTTAATTGGTTTTGCTAATACTGCAAAGACCCAAAAAAATTCCCCCTCCTCCCCCTCCTCCCACTCCTCCCACTCCTCAATCCCAAATGTGATTTGTAAACATCGGATTTCGTATAAGTTATGTACAATCCGCTGACTGGTTCCAAATTTCCCCAACCGCTGGATAAAATTGCCCTCACCGCGATCGCGGTTTTGCTGGTTGCGATCGTTTGGTTTGCTTTGGTTGGCGAACGGGTACCGCCACGGGTGGTGAATTTTTCCTGGTCCGAGCAACAAATTAGTGCCGACGACCGCGCTTTTATCATGACCTTTAGCCGACCCATGGATACCGAAAGCGTAGCGGAAAACCTGCGTCTCGACCCACCCCTGCCAGGAAAAATTAGTTGGGCCGGAAGGCGGATGGCTTATACGTTAAATTCGCCTATTCCTTACGGAACCCGCTTTCAAATTGCCTTAGAAGGGGCGCGGGATGCCTACAGCCAGCAAGGTCAAGAAAGAAAAATCCAACCCTTTTCCGATTATTTCAGCAGTCGCGATCGCGTTTTTGCTTATTTAGGTGTGGATGGCGAAGAACGGGGTCGTCTCATGCTGGTGAACCTCACCAACGCCAAAGACAATTTGCCCATTGCCCTCACGCCCAAGGACTTAATCGTCAGCGATTTTCAACCCTATCCCCAGGGCGATCGCATTTTGTTCGCCGCCACCGACCGCCGCCACTTTCAAAAAGAAGGCACCTACAACAACAAACTCTATTCTGTCACCACCGGCATCCGTTCCACCGACGCCCCACCAGACACTCCCAAACCAGAAGCCGGCAAAATTACCCAAATTCTGGGCAATCAAAACTATAAAAACCTGCGCTTCGATTTATCCCCCGACGGCAAAACCATCGCCGTTCAACGGGCCAGCCGCCAAAACCCCGGCAGCGATTTTGGGGTGTGGGTCTTGCGGGAAGGAGAATCTCCCCAACGCTTGCCCACCAAAGCCGGCGGGGAATTTGCGATCGCGCCAGATAGTAAAACCTTAGCCATGACCCAAGGACAGGGCATTGCCATTTTACCCCTCGACCCGGAACGCCAAGCCGGTGAATCTACCGTCGAACCCATCGAATTTCTGCCAGAATACGGGCAAATCTTGGGCTTTGACCCCGATGGCAGCCAAGCCGCCTTGGTGAAATTTAACAGCGACTACACGCGATCGCTGTTTCTCGCCAACATCCAAGGGGAAGAAACGGAAATCTTACGCACCAAAGGCTCCATCCTCAGCGCCACCTTCGACCCCACCGGTCAAACCCTGTACTGCGTCCTCACCGACCTCATCGAAGGGGAACAGTACGTAGAACAACCCTACATCGCCAGCTACAACTTACAAACTCAAAACTGGTTGCGCCTGTGGAACCTTCCCCAACAGCGAGACATTCAAATCAGCCTAGCTCCCGACGGCCTCTCCTTACTGTTCGATCGCTTGGTTGCCAACAATTCTGACAGCAGCGATAGCGATCGAACTTTGCGAACGGAAACCGGGATGCCAATAGAGTCAGCGCGGATTTGGATCTTACCTTTGGTACCGCCAACCGCCGCCGACCAAGAACCCGAACCCAAGCAACCGGAAAAGCTGCCCTTAGATGGTTTGCGTCCCCGTTGGATTCGGTGATGCAGTAGGGTAGAATATAGCAACGATTGAAACAGCAAGCAGATTTGGGGGGATATCGTGAAAGCCGTTGTCATGACCGCAGCTGGAGAACCGGAAGTTCTGCAACTGCAATCGGTTCCGCAACCGCAAATCCAAATCGAAACGCAAATGCTGGTGCAACTGAGAGCGGCGGGAGTCAATCCCATCGACACCAAAGTGCGCCAGCGAGGAACGTTTTACCCCGACCAAGAACCGGCCATTTTAGGATGCGATGGTGCTGGTGTGGTGGCAGAAGTGGGTTCTGCCGTACAAAATTTTCAAGTAGGCGATGAAGTCTATTTCTTTAACGGCGGTTTGGGTGGTCCCACAGGCAATTACGCAGAATATGCGGTGGTGGATGCTCGTTTTGCAGCCAAAAAACCGCGATCGCTGAGTTTTGCCGAAGCTGCCGCTGCGCCTTTGGTTTTAATTACTGCCTGGGAATCCCTGTACGACCGAGGTCGCTTGCAAGCCGGACAAACCACGTTAGTTCATGCCGGTGCCGGTGGTGTCGGTCACGTGGCGGTTCAACTGGCGAAACTACAAGGTGCTAGCGTGGCAACAACGGTGGGAACGCAAGAAAAAGCCGATTTTATCCAAAGTTTGGGGGCAGATTTGCCAATTTTATATAAAGAAAAGGATTTTGTGGAAGCGGTTTTGGCATGGACCCAACAAGAGGGCGTGGATTTGGCGTTTGATACGGTCGGCGGTAAGGTTTTGGAACAGAGTTTTCCTGCGGTCAAAGTCTACGGTGATGTGGTGACCCTGTTGGAACCGGCCGCGGATACCTCCTGGAAAGTCGCGCGCAAACGCAACCAACGCCTTAGTCTGGAATTGATGCTAACGCCGATGACCCTGGATTCGGCGACCCTGCGCCAGGACCAGACCAAAATTCTCAACCAATGCGCGCGCCTAATTGATGCTGGCAAGTTGAAAATTTGTCTCAACCATACCTTCCCCCTGGAACAAGCTTCCCAGGCGCATCGTCTGCTGGGACAAGGATCGATGCTCGGTAAAATTGCTTTGGAGATCGGTCAGTCTGCTGGTTAGGCAAGTGAGAAGGGGCGTTGGCTTCCATCTTCCATTCCCCTTTTTTCTTTTTTTCGTCAACTAGGAGGAAAATCATGGCTCCAAAATTCTTTGTTGGTGCTTTTTGGAAATCAGCGATCGCACTTTCTGTCTGCAGTGCGGTCGGCTATCTAGGAACAGCAGTTCCGGCTGGGGCCGTTCCCCAAACAGAATCTCGAATCCCGGTTGCTACTGCTTATTTAGCCCAGGCAACAGATATGCAGTCGATTGCCGAAAATTTGGTGGAATTGCTGGCTGAAGATAACTACGAAGAGGCACAAACCTTATTTGGCGATTCCATTCGCTCGGAAATTTCTCCCGAAAGCTTAAAAAATCACAAGCAGAATTTTATTTCTTTGCACGGTGAGTTTCAACAGGTCGTCGGAACTCGCAACCCAGAAGAAAATTTGGTGGTGGTAGAAGTGGAAACCACCCAGACAACCACCGACGTATTTGTGATTTTCAACGAAAACCGGGAAGTGGTAGGCGTTGATTATCTGCAAGAAGAGGAAAATTAACAAGAGAAACTGGTTTTTCTAGCAATGGGACTTGGTTGGATTGGTTTGCAGGAAATGTTGACGCCGCGGCGTTGCATGGCTTGCTGGAAATGGTCTGTCGGTAAGGCAGCTTCCACGGGGAAAACCCCCGCCGGAAATAGATTTCCCGAAAGCAGGTACTCTGCAACCGCACCAGTTCCCTGACCTACGGCTGTAACGGTGTTGTCGCCGCTGTAGGTGACCATTGCTTTTGATGGCTGACTTTGGTGTTTGCCGCTGATTTCTGCGGCCATGGCTATGCCAATTCCCGTCCAGCGATCGCTAATTTGGGTCATTTGATGGCTGCCTTTGGATAAAAATTCGATGGTTTGCGAGTCTTGCAGCCATTTTTTGGGTAATTTTGCTACCATCCACGTCATAAAATTGTACAAATCGGGCACCGAACCAAATTTGCTGGTGACGGTTTGCACGGGGAAAATCTGCGGCAGGGTATACGCTTCGATGGTGGGAAACCAGTAAACGCCCACTTTTCCGTATTTGGGAAAATCAAAGGTTTCTCGTTCGCTGTAGGGTTTGACTGGCTGCCACTGACCGTTTATATAAGCCGAAAATCGATGTTGCAGTTCTAAAAACGTGGTTCGCATCACCGTTACACCAGCGCCACCGGAACCAGCTACTGCATAGCGCAAGTGTACGGTTTCCGGTGCGTCGAACTGTTCGATGCCCATTTTGGCCATGCTGTTGGAAATGCCGGGAAATACGCCGCTGCTGAGAATGGCGGTCATGCCAGCGCGTTTGGCTTCGTCGTGCAATTGCCAGCAGTTGCGAACGTAGTTTGGGTCGTCGCTGATGTCTAAGTAGTTAACACCCTGTTGGATGCAAGTTTTTAATACTCGCGTGTCTCGATAGCGAAACGGTCCGGCACAGTGAATGACTAACTGGTGGGCTGCGATCGCTTTTTCTAGAGTGTCTCGATCGTCCAAATCTAGGATTTGAGTTTGTACGCGCTGGTTTTTACCAGCCAGTTCTGGCGTGCGGGTACGCCCGGTTAGCGAAATCTGTGCGGATGTATAAGCCAGCAAATCCCGGGCTACACTATGGCCTACTTGTCCGCTTCCGCCTAGAATTAAAACGCGATCGCTCATGACTCTTCTCGTTTCCCAATAGGCAACTGACTCAACAGCATCGCCGCTATAATAGCACCAGCACCAATAAATCCTTGCAATCCCAAGCGTTCCTGGATAATCAAATAAGCAAAAACCGATCCCCAAACCGGTTCCAAGGTAAAAATAATGGCGGCTTCCGGCGGGTTGACCATACTTTGTCCCCAGGTTTGAAACCAAATGGTCATTGCCGTCACAATGGCCCCCAAGTACAAAACCGGAATCCAAGGGAACTGAGTAACAAAACCATCAGAAAACGGTATGGTAGACAGCCACTGGGGTTGCGCCACCATCACCCATCCCAGGGAAAACAGCGCCGTCATTCCCAATTGTACGCCACTAAGTGCCAGAGGCGAATATTGGCTGGCATAGCCACTCAAACGAACGATGTAGGTGGCATAGAAAAAAGCACACAACAACGTCCAAGCATCTCCCAAGTTGGGTGGCGAACCATCGTAGGAAAGCAATCCCACCCCCACCACGGCGATGGCTGCCGCTACAATGGTTTGCGATCGCAATTTTTGCCCCACAATGGTCAACAACAACGGCACAAACACCACATACATGGAGGTAATAAAAGCACTGCGGTTGGCAGTGGTGAATTCCAAACCAATGGTTTGCGTGGCGTATCCACCCGTCAGCCAAACACCCAGTTCCAATCCCGCCAGCAACACTCCAGTATTCCACCTGACAAACGGCAGAAAGAAAATACTGGCGGTGGCAAAGCGAATAAAGGTCAATACACTCGGGGGAACATCTCCCAGGGTTAGCTTGATAACCACGTAGCTGGTTCCCCAAAGCAAGGTGGCTGCGTTTAATAGCAACACACCCAGCAATTCTTGTTTTAGTCCTGCGTTGGTTGGTTCAGACACGAGTTGCTGCTAGCGTACTTGACGGCTGTTTGCGAAGACCGGCGAGTTTCATGCGAATGCCGGTTTCCGGTGCCAGGGTAACACCCCGCCTTTGCGGACGCACGGGTTTTTTCTCTGCTAAGACCAACTGGTAGTTGGATAAAACCGTAGCCAGCACCAATTTTAATTCCATTTGCGCCAAAGCCGCGCCGATGCAGCGACGTACCCCACCACCAAACGGGAGAAATTCGTAAGCGGAAAACTGACGTTCTAAAAACCGTTCCGGTTGAAATTGCTTGGGTTGGGGATAGATATCTTCCCGTTGGTGTGCCAAATAAATACATCCCATCAGCAGAGTTCCCGCCGGAATGTCATATCCCATCAAATGAAAGGAAGTATTTTCGGGAACGACTCGGGGAAATGTGAGAATGGCGACTGGATACAAGCGCAAGGTTTCGTTACAAACTGCTGATAGGTAAGGCAGGCGTATAATTTGCATGGGGTCGGGATGGTCTCCCAAGGAAGCAATTTCTTCTTGCAGTTGTGCTAAAACGGAGGGATAGCGATGGGTCCAGTACAGTGCCCAAGAGAGGGAAGTGGCGGTGGTTTCGTGACCGGCAAATAAAAGCGTCAGCAACTCGTCGCGCAGTTCGCGATCGCTCATCCCTTCCCCGCTTTCGTCGGTGGCGGACATCATTAAACTGAGGATATCCGTACGTTGGGAATTGTCTTGCTGGCGGCGATCGCTTATTTCCGCGTAAATTAATTTATCTATCTCTTCTCGGACGTGCAAAAAGCGACCCCAAGGACTCCACGGACCCAAATTCTGTTGTAAAATAGGAAAGAATAAGAAGCTGGATTTGGCCGTGGAACTAAAGAAATCCATAAGTTGGCTGGTCAGGTCTTTGAGGCGTTCGTAGCGTTCTCCTTGGGTCACCCCAAAGACGGCTTGCAAAATCACCAACAAAGAAATTTCTTGCATGGCGGGGCGTGCAAAAAAGGAAGCATCCACGGAAAAACGCCCCATGACTTGCTGGGCTAAGTTACAAATCAAATCGCCATAGGACCGCAGCCGTTCCCCATGAAAAGAAGGCATGAGCAACTGCCGCTGTCGCTTGTGGCTGGCTCCATCTAGTAAAATGACTGAATAATCCCCGATCAACGGCTGCAACAGTCCATTGACGCTTCCCGGGGCGGTTAGTTCTTTGGTATCCTTGGTTAAAATCTGTTGGATCCCCTGGGGATTGTCTATGTAAATTAACGGGGTGCCTTGCGGACCGACCTTAGCGGTAAATATATCCCCGCATTGGCGTTTGGCACTTTCCATATAGCCAACTGGATTGGCCACCCAATGGGCTTTTTGCATCCAAGCGGGGGCTTTTGGTGTGGGAGGAAGGGTCATAGGGCACTTGCTATCCACAACGTCCCCTATAGAATAACTTAATTTTTTTGGGGTTGTTGGTGGCGGAAACTGGAGGGGAACAGGGCAAGCACGGGGGCTTGCCCCTACGGTTGTTGGTGGCGGAAACTGGAGGGGAACAGGGCAAGCACGGGGGCTTGCCCCTACGGTTGTTGGTGGCTAAATCAGCTCTTCGCCTTCTGTGGCTGCTTCGGTTTCCTCGGCTGCTTCTTCTTCCTCTTCTGCCACGGTTTGGGAACCGGCGGTGCTGCCCAAGACCGAAACCACCACCAAATCCGGATCGTCAGTGGCTTTCGCGCCTTCTGGCAGGACCAGTTCCCCAATGTGCCAGGCGTCTCCGATGTGCATGTTGGACACGTCTACTTCAATATATTCGGGGATTTTCTCGGGCGCAACTTGCACGTTGATTTCGTTGGCGACCTCGTCGAGAACGCCGCCTTCTTCTTTCACGCCTACCGGTTCTCCTACATAGTGAATGGGCAAGGAGACTTCCAGACTTTCTTGAGATGCGATCGCAAAAAAGCTCAAATGGTACAAATCGGGCTTGAACGGGTGGGTTTGAACTTCCCGCAAAATGGTTTGCCCTTGCCAAGACAGTTCCGGAACGTTCAAGGAGATGCTGGTGTTGTTGGTGACGGCGTTTTGCACCAACAGCTGCGCATCTTTACCATTAAGAACCAAAGAGATGGACTCTTGACCTTTATGACCGTACAAAACAGCAGGTACTTGACCGGAACGGCGCAATGCTTTGGGTTTGCTTCCTTCTGGTCGCAGGTGACCTTCAATAGTTAGTGCCATAGTTTTTTTACAAATTAAGATGGGATTGCTTGTACTTCTACGGAACTGGCGTTGCCAACTGCCGCAGCAGCTACTTTAGGAGACTTTGCAAATCAAATATTATAACATCCCTAGTCAGGACTAGGCGTTATATCAATGATGTCCGCGTTTGACAGGGCGTCCGTTGGCATCTAGCAGAGCGCGTTTGGGACCGTGAATGGGGTCTTCCACAATAATGGTTTGGTCGCGGCTAGCCCCCAAAGAAATAATAGCAATGGGAACTTTCATTAACTCTGCTAGAAACTTGAGATAATCCAACGCCGCATCTGGCAAATCTTCCAGGGTACGACAGTTTTCGGTAGACTGTTTCCAACCCGGAAGGGTTTCGTAGATGGGTTTGCACCGAGCCAGCGTGCGGTTGCTGGTGGGGAAATGTTCCTGTCTTTGACCATCCACTTCGTAGGCGACGCACACTTTAATTTCGTCCAGAGTATCGAGAACATCTAGTTTGGTAATGGCTAGGCAATCCAAACCGTTGATGCGCACCGCATAGCGACCAATGGCCGCATCGAACCAGCCACAGCGGCGGCGGCGACCGGTGGTGGTGCCAAATTCCGCACCGCGATCGCCCAACAGTTCTCCCAAATCTCCCGGCAATTCCGTGGGGAACGGACCTTCTCCCACCCGGGTGGTATAGGCTTTGGCCACGCCAATTACGCGATCGATGGTGGTCGGACCCACACCAGCACCGACACAAGCCCCGCCAGCTACTGGATTGGAAGAAGTAACATAGGGATACGTCCCATGATCTAAGTCTAAAAGCGTACCTTGCGCCCCTTCAAATAGAATATTGCGCTTGGTACGTACGGCTTCATATATTTTTAGAGAAGAATCCACCACGTGGCGACGCAGGCGTTTGGCATACTCTAAATATTGCTCGATGACTTCGTTCGCATCCAGCGGTGGCAAATTATATAATTTCTCTAAAAGGACATTTTTATAGTTAATCGTCCACGTCAGTTTATCTCGAATACCTTCCGGGTCATCGATGAAGTCTACCACCCGCAAACTGGTACGTTCCGATTTATCGGCATAGGTGGGTCCGATGCCACGACCGGTGGTGCCGATTTTCCGTTCCCCGCGCCGTTCTTCTGCCGCCTGGTCGATGAGCCGATGGTACGGCATAGTAACGTGGGCGGTTTGCGCAATCATCAGCCGTTCGGTGGAGACATTTAGCGACTCCAGCCGATCCAATTCCTCAATGAGTACGGTCGGGTCAATAACCGTTCCAGAGCCGATGATGCACTCAGTCTCGGGATAGAGAATACCGGAGGGAATCAGATGCAGCTTGAAAGTCGTGTCGTTGACCACGACGGTGTGACCTGCGTTGACCCCCCCTTGGTAACGCACAACTACATCTGCCGATCGGCTCAGCAAATCGGTTACCTTTCCTTTTCCTTCATCGCCCCACTGGGCACCTACTACTACGACGTTAGCCAAGGGTCTTCTACAAATTTAGTTCACACAAACTACAATTATCTTGAGCAAAGGGGTCCCTTGTCAAATGAAGTTTTGTTAAGATTGGAATACTAACCCTATGGGCTGGCCCACTCTTGCGTAAGAGCTTGCCAGCGTTTCACTCCATTGATTCGGGAACCCCAAATGGGGAGTACCGATCGCCGCGCATCCAAACAAGATTCTCCCAACCACACAACGATTCCAGGAGGGATACAGTGGCATTACACGCCGAACTACACCGTCATTTGGGGGGATCTGTGGTCCCCCGCATCCTCTGGCGCTACTTTCAGCGTCATAACCGGGAACTCGCCCAACGTTTTCCAGAATACAACAGTTTCGAGCAATTTTATACCCGTCCCCGCAAAACATTAGATGAATATCTGGAATTGCATACCCTGGTGGAGAAAGTCCAAACCGAACAATCTCTACCCTATTTTATCTATCGTTTGATTCGGGGTGCCTACGTTTTTGAGAATCTAGCGTACCTAGAACTGCGGTATACGCCCTACCTGCGTACACCAGAAGACCTCAGCCAAAACCAGCGCATCGATCGCATGGCGAAAATTGTAGAAACGGTGGGGAAATCCTCCCAAATTCGGGACTGTCCCATTATTACCAGTCAAATTCTGTGCATGCACTCCACCTTGCCCTACGAGGTGAACCGTGCCATTATCGAACTAGCCAGCGAAAGTCCGTACGTTTGTGGGGTAGATTTGGCAGGGGGCGACACCTGCTACGGAGAACGCATGGAAGAGTTCAAGCAGTTGTATGCCTACGCCCTGTCTTTAGGGGTGAATACCACCGGTCACCTGTACGAAACCCCCAACGGCTGCTATTCGGAGTTGCTGCCTTATTTGATGCGTATCGGTCACGGCATTCAAATTCCCTTGCGGTATCCGGAGTTGCTGCCAGAGTTAGCCCAACGCAAGCAGTGTTTGGAAGTGTGTCCCACCACCTACATCAAAACCGGTACCCTAGAGGATACGCACCAGCTTAAACCAGTGTTCGATCGCTGTTTTGAAGCGGGTGTCGATATTGCCATTTGTACCGATAACGCTGGCTTGCACAACGTTCGTTTGCCCTTTGAATACGAAAATCTCCTAACGCTGGATATTATTGACTTTGACCAACTGTACGCTTGCCAAGAAGCCGCTTTTCGCCATGCCTTTGCCTGGCCCCACCACCAACCTCCTGTAGATATTCTCACGGATTGGTTGCAAGGGGAACCCCAGCATCCGGAACTGGCCACCAAAAATTAGATATTTGTGGGGTGGGACTTACCCACCCTGTTTGTGAGATTTACTTGGATTCCGGAGAGGCTCCCTTCAGCAACATTTCGTCGCGACTCACGGATTGATAAAACTGCCAGTACTTGTAGGCCGAGTAAGCCAAAGCCACCACACCCAGCGGAATGGCGGATTCGTCGGGTTCAAATTGCGGGTGGTGCAGGGGATGGTTGACGCGATCGCTCATGCCTACTCCCAAACGCAGCATCATGCCCGGGGCGTGTTCCAAATACAAGGAAAAATCTTCCGCGCCTAAGGACGGTTCGTCTAAAATTTCCACGGCTTCCGGACCCCAGGCTTCTTTAACGGAGCTTTCTACCATTTGCGTTAGTTCCGATTCGTTATGCACCGAAGGCACCCGGCGGTGGTAATCAAATTCAAAGGTAGCGCCGTAGGTATCGCACACATTAGAAATAATTTGGCGAATCCAATCAGGCAGCGCCGCATGGGTTTCCGGATGCAGCGATCGCACAGTTCCCACCATTTTCACGCGATCGGCAATCACATTCGACGCCCGACCGCCTTGAATTTGCCCAATACTCAAAACAACCGGGCGTAAGGGATTTTGGGTACGGCTAATGGCTTGCTGTAACGTAGTAATCACTTGCGCGGCAATCCAGATAGCATCCACCGCTTCGTGGGGGCGCGCCCCATGCCCGGATTCGCCGATAATCGTAATCTCCAAGTCATCCGCCGCTGCGGTGAGGGCACCGTGGCGAATACCAATTTTGCCAGCGGGAATGCTGGGAAACACGTGTACTCCCAGGATACCAGCAACATTGTTCATGGCACCATCCGCGATCGCCCATTTTGCCCCCTGGGCAATTTCTTCTGCCGGTTGAAAAATCAAACGCACATTGCCTGGCAATTCGTCGCGAATTTGCGATAGGACCATTGCCGTCCCCAACCCCAATGTGGTATGAATATCGTGACCGCAAGCATGCATGATTCCCGCATTGCGGGAGGCAAATTCCAAATTGGTGCGTTCGGTAATGGGTAAGGCATCCATATCCGTGCGAATCCCCAGATAGGGGGCATCTTGAACGTTACACAAATCTCCCACAACACCGGTTTTGCCTACACCTTCGGTAACATGCCAGCCGCTAGAGGAAAGCACACCGGTAACGTAGGCTGCGGTTTGGAATTCCTGGGCGCTTAATTCGGGATGGGAGTGAATGTGACGGCGGATTTCTATCAAACGCGGGGCAATATCTTTGGCAATGGATTTAATGCGATCGAGCATAGGAAGGAATAAAAGTTAAGCAACAAATTACAAAAACAGTTAATGGTATAGTTTAACCCATTGCAACCAAAAGGCGTTTCAGCTTGTCAGATGTCTGTTTTTGGGAAAATCAAAAACGCGATAGAAGCGATCGCGGGTTTCCTGCGAGTCCTGTTGTGCTACTACACTAGATAGAGTAGGCATTATCCCAAAACCTCAATTTTATGGAACGCGAAGAGCAAAATTTACCGCCAATTATTCCGCGAGAGACGCTGTTTGGCAATCCGGAAAAAGCCAGCCCCCAACTTTCGCCGGATGGGAGACAATTGGCTTACCTTGCCCCAGATGAGAACAACGTGTTGCAAGTCTGGCTGCAAACCCCTGGCGACGAAAGCGACAAGCAACTGACTCAGGATAAAAAACGCGGCATTCGTGCTTATTTTTGGACCTACGATGGGGAACAGTTAATTTACCTGCAAGATGCGGATGGCGATGAGAACTTTCACCTGTATTCGGTGAATATCTATAAAAACATCGTTCGGGATTTAACGCCGTTTCAGGGGGTGAAGGCGCAACCCATCGATATCGATCCCAATTTTCCCAATGAAATTTTGGTGGGGTTGAATTTGAACAATCCCCAAAAGTTTGATGTGTATCGCATCGACTTGCAAACGGGGGCAGTGACCTTCGATACGGATAACCCTGGCAATATTATAGCTTGGACGGCGGACGCGCAGTTTCAAGTTCGAGCAGCGATCGCGGCAACTCCTGACGGTGGCTACGATTTGCTTTACCGGGAGAAATCAGATGCCGATTGGGAAACTTGGCGTCACTGGGATGCAGAAGACGAAGGTTCGGTGGTGGATTTCTCTGCCGACAACCAGACCATGTATGTGATTGCCAGCCACGATGCCAATGCGGAACGGTTGCTGGCGGTGGATGTGCAAACCCGCGAGGAAACGGTTATCGCTTCTGACGAACAGTACGATGTGGGTGGGGTGTTAATTCATCCCACAACGCGGGTTTTGCAGGCGGTTTCTTTTTATCGCGATCGCTTGGAATGGCAGGTATTAGATAATAGTATCGCGCAAGATTTTGAAATTTTGCAAAATTTCCATCGCGGGGAGTTGAGTGTGGGTAGCCGCGATTTGGAAGATCGTACTTGGTTGGTTTCCTATCGCAGGGATAACGGACCAGTTTCTTACTACCGATACGACCGCAGCACTCAGAAACTCACATTCCTGTTTACCAACAAACCCCAATTACAGGAATTGCCCCTGGCACCGATGAACTCGATTTCATTTCCATCCCGGGATGGGTTGACCATTCACGGTTACCTCACATTGCCCGTTGGCGGCGAAACTCCGTTGCCGGCGGTGTTGCTGGTTCACGGTGGACCCTGGGCGCGGGATACCTGGGGCTTCGACCCGGTGGTGCAGTGGTTGGCGAATCGCGGTTATGCGGTGTTGCAGGTAAACTTCCGGGGGTCTACTGGCTACGGTAAGGACTTTCTCAATGCCGGCAATCGGGAATGGGGTGCCAAAATGCACGACGACCTGATTGATGCGGTACAGTGGCTGATTCAAGAGGGCATTGCCGATGGCAATAAGATTGCTATTATGGGCGGTTCCTACGGCGGTTATGCGACGCTGGCGGGATTGACGTTTACGCCAGAGACGTTTGCCTGTGGGGTGGATATTGTTGGACCCAGCAATTTGATTACGCTGATGGAAAGCATTCCGCCCTATTGGAAGCCGATGATGGCGATGTTCTCCCATCGGGTGGGAGATTTGGAATCGGAACCGGAGTTTTTGAAAGCGCGATCGCCCTTATTTTACGCAGACCAAATTCAAAAGCCCTTACTTATCGGTCAAGGTGCCAACGACCCTAGGGTTAAACAAGCGGAAAGCGAGCAAATTGTGGAAGCGATGAAGAAAGCCGGGAAGCCGGTGGAGTATGTGGTTTATACGGATGAGGGGCATGGTTTTGCTCGTCCGGAAAATCGCTTGCATTTTTACGCGATCGCTGAAGAATTCTTGTCTAAATATCTAGGCGGTCAGTCGGAACCCGCTAGCGAAGTGGAAGGTCATTCTGGCGTCGTTAGCCGTTATTAGAGCGTTTGAGGGGGATTTGTTTGTCCCCCTCTTGGGCGTGGGAGCGTGGGAGCGTGGGAGCGTGGGAAATGGTATGGTTGAACATAATTTTGGGGTGGTACTGATGGTGGTTACGAAACAGCAATTTAACAGTTTTGAAGAATATTTAGCGTACGCGGATAATTCCGAACAATTCTACGAACTATTTAACGGTTGGTTGGTGGAAGTGCCTCCAGAATCTGGTTTGAATGTTGAAATTGCTACATTTTTGCTGCTGAAATTTGCTGCTTTGTTAGAATATCGTCGGGTACGAGGTCAGGGATTGGAGTTGGAAGTGAGAGGGGAACCTAGAAATCGCTATCCCGATTTGACAATTATCCGAGAAGAACATATCCAGCAGCTATCCCAACGAAATACCATTCGCCTTTCTATGGCACCTCCTTTATTGGTGGTGGAAGTGGTTTGCCCTGGTGAGGTACAAAGGGAACAAGATTACGTTGCCAAAAGGTTTCAGTATGGGGATTGTGGGATTCCGGAGTATTGGATTGTGGATCCGCAAAGGCAGACGATTCTGGTTTTGGCGTTGCAAGGAGGAAATTATCGAGAGGTTGGTTGGTTTTCTGGTGATGATTTTGTGGTTTCGCCTGGTTTTCGAGAGTTAAATTTACAGGTTTCTGAGGTTCTTGCGAGGGAAATTTCTAGCGAAGAGGGGGATTAGCTAACAATTCCTAGCAAAATTTCTAACAGTGGGGTTAGTTCTTCTGGAACTAGATAGCGTTTGGGGTCTTGTTGTACGAGACGTTCCTGTCGGCGGAATATACCAAACCGCCAGTCTTCACCTGTGGTGACGATACCATACAAAATGGGGGTTTGCGATCGCGTCCATTGGTCGAGGGCAATGAGTTCGACAGCAAGTTGTGTGAACCCACGTACGAGGTCGGCTTGTTTGGCTGCAATAACAATCAAATTTTTGCTGGCGATATAATAGTCAATGGTTCCTCGCAGGTGTTCGTTAACGGCGATGGTGTATTCTACGTACATGCTGCGATCGCTCAAATCGATAATTTCAAATAAAATGGGGGCGATAAGTGCCTCCCGGCGGGCAGTTTCGTTAGCGAGTTCGATTCGTTTGCGGTTGCGATGGATTTGTTGCAGCAGGGGGTCGATGGATGCGGGGAAGGGTTGGCGTGGCAAGTCAATGGGCGATCGCTGCAAGGTACAGTTAAATTCGGCTAGGATATCTTCTAGGGCAAAGGGTAGGTCGAAGTATTGGCTAAAGGTGCAAGGTTGTCCGGGTTGGAGGATTTTGGGTTGGTTCATGGTCGATGTGGTGGAAGCTATCCCATGTTATTGTAGATCGCCTGGTTGATTGTGGAGATGGCGCGATCGCGCGCGTTTTGATTGGGATAGTAGCATGAGAAAGGAGTATCATTCGGGAAAGCCTAGAGAGGTAGAAGCTATTGAACCGTTTTGATAAAATTGGTATAATTTTCAGTTAGCATAGTTGGTATTGTGCCTAAAAACTTCCCAAGGATATAAGGATAGATGTCTGCTTCTGCTCAACCCGAACCTGAAAACAAGTGTAGTGATTGTTTGTTTATGAGATTAACGGGAACACCTGTTAGGTCATTATGGCCATGGCAAAAACTTATCGAATTGAACTTAACCCTTGCCTTTGGAGAGCAAAGCCAAAAATTGCCAGCTGGTGAGGTTTCATTCGGCATTAAAGCTGGCGAATTAAGATTAACTCTAAAGAATGGCTTTATTCCTTATAGAAAGCGGGAATTAAACAACGATATATTTGAATTATCGATTCCTAAGGAACGTCAAACAAGCAAATCTGGAAAGAAGAAAGGAAGTGTCAAAGCATCAGCTGCGAATAGCGGCGAACTGAAAGGAGAAACAATAGCAAGCAGAGAAGACATAACAGAAACAAAAGATAAATTCAAATTTCGTTCGCCGCAGATAACAACTAAAGGATCGGAAGAAAATCCTGCTTGGGAATTTGAAATTAAGACGGGCGAACCATGTATTAAAGGAGATATTCAAAATAAAAAATTGGCAACTGTTATAGTTAAAGAACAAAGACAACCATGTGAAATTGAAGCAACTTTCCAGGTTTCAGGTCGAGATATTTATATATCTAAAGGGGAGGGATTATGGCCTTCCCATATTACTAATAGAAAAACAGCTATAATAGAAAAATATTTCATTTATTACTGTAAAATAAAACCTAAAATTAAGCCATATTTAAGCAAACACAATTTACATTTCGAGTAGTTGTGAGCGCCTTAATTTTTGCTTTTTGCAAAAAAGTGCAAAATCAAGTAATACCGGCTCTTGTGAACTTAGTGTGTAAAAAGTCGCTGAACTTTCTGTTGGAAGGCACTTTCAGCTTAAATTATCAAGAACTGGTAGCAAATCGCTGAATCTATCGCCATAGCTAGATCCTAGTTTGATTCCTACACCACAAGTTCGGAAGACCCGTAATACCATTTTCTTAAAAGGATATAATCAATAAGCAGGGTATTTTTGTAGCTTCGCGAAGCGTCCCTAACAGGGAAATCGGAAAATTCCAGAGAATCATTGTTTTTCAGAAATGGTATAAAATAAGGAAATACTAGACTCAAAGGTGTTTTGTATGTTATACTAATATACAAACTAAATACTAAATAAGCTATTGCGATTTTAAACTGCGTCAAAATGATAGCTTTAAACATTTCCAGGCGGAAGTTTATCTATCAATATAAATGCAAATAGCTTATAAATATTTCGTAGATGTTTTATTATAGGAATTAACATAAAAAAATGTCTTTACAAAAAAATCAATCTTTGAATATATCTGAACCTGAAAATCGTTGTCCTGATTGTGTATTTATGAAATTAATAGGAGAGCCTATTTATTCACAAGGATTATTAGAAAAGATCGATCTAAAATTAACTATTAACTTCAACGAGCAATGGGAGGAGTTGCCAGCCGGTCGGATTAAGTTCGGTATCAGAGCTGGGGAATTGAGGCTAACGCTAGAGAATGGCAGAATCCCCGACGAAAATCGGGAATGGAACGATACGTTTGATTTATCGATTTCAAAAGAGCGACAAACGCGAGAAGCTGAAAAAAAGAAAGGAAGCGGCAAAGCATCGGCAGCTAGTGGTGGCGAATTAAAGGCAGAAACCACAGCAAGTTCAAAAAATACAGCAGAAACAACCTATAAATTTCAGTTTTCTGTAGCACAAGTAACAATGAAAGGACTAGGGAAAACTCCGGGTTGGGTGTTTGAAGAAAAAACGGGAGAGCAAGTTTTAAAAGGGACCATTTCAAATCAAAAATTGGCAGCAGTAGCAGTTAATGGCAAGCCATGCACAATTAAAGCAACGTTTGAAGTTTCAGAACACGATATCTATGTATCTGGTGCTGAGGGAGTATGGCCATCCGATATTAGCCGCAATAAGAGAGCAGTAATAGAGAGATTGATTGTTCGGAATTTTCTCAAATCGAAAATCAAGCCGTATATCAGTCGGCAGGAGCTACAATATGAGTGAAGAAATGTCGCCTCAAGAACTACAGGATGCCATCCAACAAGTAGCTGGGGCAGAAACAGAGAATTTTGCCGAGTTAGCTCAAATAGCAGGATTAGCCTCATACGAAATCCGCACTGCGAAGACCCGAAAAATTCCCCAGGCTAAGTCGAAAACTTCTTGTGGTTTTTTTCCCTCCTCCCGCTCCTCCCCCTCCTCTATCTCAAACGTGGTCTGTGCACATCGGATTTGGTATCAAACAGGATTTTGCTGAATCTGACTTAAGTGAAACTGATTTAAAAGGTACCGACCTGAGCGATGCTAATGTAGAAAATGCTCATTTTGGAGAGAATCCTGGAATATCATTCAATGAAAAACGCGATTTGATAAGCCGAGGTGCAATTTTTGATGATGAACCAAATAAACCAAGCTACAAATCAAAACCTACACGTTAGTAGATAGAATCTTATTCACCATCAGAAGACCTTAACTTCCCTTCCACAGAAGCCTCCGCATCCAGCGCGATCGCACGTAACTGTTCTAACATATCCGGAGGTGCCGTAGACCACATTTGCCGTTGATTCGCCTCCAACAACCGTTCCGCCATATCCCGCAACGCCCAAGGATTGTGCTTCTTGACAAAATTTTGCACCTGTTCGTCCAAAACATACGCCTGGGCAACCCCCTCATACATAAAATCTTCCGCACATTGCGTCGTAGCATCGTAGGCAAACAAATAATCCACCGTCGCCGACATCTCAAAAGCCCCCTTATACCCGTGCCGCATCACCCCTTGCAACCACTTGGGATTCACCACCCGGGAACGATAGACAAAATGCAACTGTTCCCGCAAACTCCGTACCCTCGGCGTATCCGGGCGGGAATTGTCGCCGAAATAGGTTTGGGGATTGTGCCCTTGGAGGCTTCGCGCCGCCACCGTCATCCCCCCCTGAAACTGATAGTAATCATCCGAATCCAACAAATCGTGTTCCCGATTGTCTTGATTGTGCAAAATTACCTGCATTTGTTGCAAACGATTCTCAAATGCTTCCGGGGATGCATGGGCAACTGCCGTACCATCATTATTCCCCGCATACGCATAACAACTCCAATTGACGTATGCCCGCGCCAAATCCTCATCCGTCTCCCAATTTTGCCCCTCAATCAACCCCTGCAAACCAGCGCCATACGCCCCTGGCTTCGATCCAAACACCCGATAGCTGGCGCGGCGGCGGGCTTGGTCTTCTGGAAACCCCATTTGCTGCCAGGTTTGGCTTTCGGAACTCACTTGCGCGGCTAGGGGATTTTCCTCTGCAGACTCCGGCAACGCTGCCACTGCTTGGGCGGCGCGGTCGAACAAATCGATTAAATTGGGAAAGGCATCCCGGAAAAAGCCGGAAACCCGCAGCGTCACATCGACACGCGGGCGACCCAATATCGATACCGGCAAAATTTCCCAATCTACCACCCGCCGGGAAACGCCTTCCCACACTGGTCGCACCCCCAGCAATGCCAGCGCTTCGGCAATATCGTCGCCGCCGGTTCGCATGGTGGAAGTTCCCCATACCGACAATCCCAAGGTTTGCGGGTACTCGCCGTTTTCTTGAGTGTAGCGTTCGATGAGGGTTTCTGCTGCTTTGCTGCCTACTTCCCAGGCGCTTTCGGTGGGGATGGCGCGAATGTCTACCGAGTAAAAATTGCGACCTGTGGGCAATACTTCTGGTCTGCCCCGTGTGGGCGCGCCGGCTACCCCAGAGGGAACGTAACGCCCGGCAAGTCCTTGCAATAAATTCGCAATTTCTTGGGAAGTTTGTTGCAAATGGGGGAGAATGGTGGTTGCAATCCACTGCAATACTTGCTGGCTGGCTTCGGTGGCAACCTGGCTTTGCCAATCTTTGCCGGCGATAACCGCATCCACCAAACGGGCAGCTTCTGCTTCTAGCCGTTCCAGATTGTTCCTGCCCTCGGCTTCAATTCCCCAATCTTGCGCGATCGCATCAATAATTCCCAAACCACCACCAGGATAACGCGCGATCGCTACAATTAAATCCCGCAGTTGCCGACCTTGGGGCGCTTTGCCAAAAATATGCAAACCATCGCGAATCTGCGCCTCCTTCAAATCGCACAGATAAGCATCAATTTGCGTCAGATACTCCGGAAAATCTCCGGTTAAATTCAAATCCTTATCTAAATTCGCCTCTTGAATGGTACTGGTAATGCGATCGCGAATCACCGGCAACCGCGACGGATCCAACCCCTCCGCCTGGTAGTACTCATCCACCAAATTTTCCAAAGCCTGCAACGAACTGTAAAGCTGCGCCCGGGTCATCGGCGGCGTTAGATGGTCTAAAATCACCGCTTGGGAACGGCGTTTTGCCTGAGAACCTTCCCCCGGGTCGTTCACAATAAACGGATAAAAATGAGGAATCGCCCCCAACGCCACTTCCGGATAGCAACTTTTCGACAGCGCCACACTTTTGCCCGGCAGCCATTCCAAATTGCCGTGTTTGCCCACGTGAACGATAGCTTGCGCTTCAAAGTGACGTTGCAGCCAGTGATAAAACGCCAAATAGTGATGCGTCGGTTCCAAATCCGGCGCGTGGTAGCTTAACGCCGGGTCATTGTCGTATCCCCGGGAAGGTTGAATGCCGATGAAAATATTGCCCAACTGAATCCCCGGAATCGGTAAAGAATTATCCGGCGGCAATCCCCAACGATTGGCAATCCCCTTTTGCACTTCCTCCGGCAAATTTTGCCAGCAATGACGATATTCCTGCGCCGATAAATCCTGGGCAATCGCCCGCATTTCAAAGCCTTCCGGGTCGTTGGTTCTTCCCGCCGTCAGCCATTCCATCAACGTTTGCGAATCCGGAGGCAAATTTTCCACATGGTAGCCAGCTTGCTGCAACGCTTGCAGGATTTCCACGCAACTCGCCGGCGTATCCAACCCCACACCATTCGCCAAACGACCATCGCGATTGGGATAGTTGGCTAAAATTAGGGCAATTTTTCGTTGTGGCGGCGGTGTCTTTTGCAGCCGACACCAGTTAGCAGCCAAATCGGCAACAAAGGCTACCCGGTCTGGCATGGGTTCGTAAACCACCACTTGGGTTTGCAAGCGATCGTCGGTGGCGGTAGAATTTTTAAATGATATTGCCCGCGATGTGATGCGCCCGTCGATTTCCGGCAGCGCCACATTCATTGCCATATCCTTAGGCGATAATCCTTGAAATTGATTTTCCCACTGTTCTTTGGTACCGCCGCTGAGAATAGTTTGCAATACTGGTACGTCGAGGTTTTGCCAAAATTGCAAATCGGGGGTAGCGGCATCGAGTTTGGCAACGGAAAAACCGGTGGTGTTGAGTATAATAGATACGTCCGAGGCGATTTCTGTTACCGCATCCCGTACTTCGCGATCGCGCAACGAAGACACAAAAATCGGTACTGGGTGTAAATTGCGTTCCGCCAGCGCCTGCGACAAAGCATCAATAACCGCCGTATTTCCAGATAAATAATGCGCCCGATAGAATAAGATTCCCGCAGTGGCAACGGGTTGTTCGGGAACTGTCGCCCCATGGTAGCATCCCACCTGGGGAACTGGTTGTGGCGCTGGGGGTTGGTAATGAGTTCCCCAAGTAGCATCCGCCACCAACTGCAAGCCACAGACAAAATTCTCTATGCCACCTTCTTGAAAATACCGCCAGATGGTATTGGCTGTTTTCACCGAAACTGTGGAATGGCTAATTAAAGTGGGATCGAACCCATCGTCGCCGGGAAACACAATTAGCGTCGCGCCGGTTTCCTCCACGGTGGCTTCCACCACTTCCATGCCGTAATCCCAGTAGGAACGACCTCCCAGCAAACGAACGACTATAACTTGGGCATGTTGTAACACATCTTCGGCGTAGGTATCGATGGTTAGCTGTTGCTGCAACTGCAATAAATTGGTGGCGCGAATTTCTGGGAAATCTTCCGGTAGCTGGTTGATTGCCGCCGACAGGGTTTGAATGTCGGTATCCGCCGCTGTTAGAAATACAATCGGCGCTGGCGTTTGTTCGACAAACACCACACCTTCAGAATCGGGATTCCAACCGCCGGGGATAGTGGCTATTCGATGCATAGATTGTAGATGGGACCAAATCCGACAGGTAAAAACTACTATATGTGGGAGGGGGAGGAGTGGGAGGAGTGGGAGGAGTGGGAGGAGGGGGAGGAGGGGGAGGAGTGGGAGGAGGGGGGAGAGGGGGAGAAAGACAATTGAGAAGCTGGGGGATATTCCGGGTGAAGCAACAGCGATTGTTCATTATAATACGTTTTTGTCGTTATAAGCTTAGAGAACCTTTGTGGAATTGAGTGGCGATCGCGCTATTATCGTTTTGTTACTGGCAGCGTTTATCGATTTTCTCATCGGCGACCCCTGGTGGCGCATTCCCCATCCCGTACAAATGATGGGTTGGGTTATCTCCCGCTACCAACAGTTGGTCGTGGCGAATCGAGAACCCCCCCAGAAACTTACCTCGGCTATCTTTTTATACAGCAGCGGTGTTTTTCTGACTGTAGCCTTGGTGGTGGGTAGCGCCTGGGTGGGTTGGTCTTTGGTTGCTGTTAGCCATGCCTACCATCCGTTATTGGGAATGGCTATTGAAAGCATTCTCCTGGCAAGTTGTTTCGCCACCCATAGCTTGCGCCGCGCTGCTGAAGAAGTTTTGCAGCCGCTTTTGGCGGGGGATTTCGCCACTGCGCGATCGCATTTAGGCATTTACGTAGGCAGGGATACGGAAAATTTATCGGAACCGGAAATTTATCGCGCTGTTTTGGAAACGGTGGCGGAAAATACAGTGGATGCGGTTACCTCTCCGCTTTTTTATGCGGCGGTGGGGTCGTTGCTGTTTCCCTTTGGCGGGGTTGCCTTGGCGCTGGGGTTCAAAGCGGCCAGTACCTTGGACTCTATGATAGGCTACAAAAAGCCGCCCGTGCGAGAATTGGGTTGGTGTGGTGCCCGGTTGGATGATGTTTTGACGTGGCTTCCCTGTCGCCTGACGGTGGTGACGTTGGGATTGCTGGCAAGGTCGCCGGTTCGGGTTTGGCTGGCTTGTCAGAAGGAAGGGCATCTCGACCCCAGCCCCAATTCTGGTTGGAGTGAGTGCGCCTACGCCACGATTTTGGACGTACAGTTGGGGGGCATCAATACCTACGGCGGTGTTGTGAAGGAAAAACCCCGGGTGGGACCACCCATCGACCCCATTACGGATGAAAAAGTGTATGCGGCGATTCGGCTGATGCGATGGAGTTTTTTGCTATGGCTGGCAGCAGCAATTTTCTTGATTCTGGCGACGTAAATCCCCAACAAGACCAGCGACCGACTCACGGGGGCAATTTGGTTTGGGCGGCGCAGGTGGCTGGTTGCAGCCGCGATCGCATTTTGGATTTTTCGGCGAGTATCAATCCCTGGGGTCCGCCGGATTCGGCTATTTCAGCGATTCAGGATAATTTATCCAGTCTCAACAGTTATCCCGACCCCAACTATACGCTTTTGCGCCAGGCGTTGGCGAGTTGGCATGGTTTGTCGGCGGATTGGATTTTGCCGGGGAATGGGGTGGCGGCGTTGCTGACTTGGGTCGGTCGGGAACTGGCGCAGTTGGATGCTGTGTATGTTATTGCGCCGGCTTTTGCCGATTACGCGCGATCGCTGAAAGCGTTTGATGCCCCAATTGTTCGCTATCCTCTCACGGTAGCAGGGAATAAGTTTACCATCGATTGGGCGGAATTTTTGGAATTTGCTGGCACCAATAACCAGCAAAACGGTTTGCTGCTGAACAATCCCCACAATCCTACGGGGAAGTTGTTTGCCAAAGGGGATTTGCAGGCGCTGCTGGATAATTTTTCTTTGGTGGTGGTGGATGAAGCTTTTATGGACTTTTTGCCGCCAGACCAACAGCAGAGTTTGCTGGATTTAACCCCAGACTATCCCAATTTGGTAATCTTGCGATCGCTGACGAAATTTTACAGTCTACCGGGCTTGCGGATTGGTTATGCGATCGCCCATCCCCAAAGATTGCGGCGCTGGCAAACTTGGCGCGACCCATGGTCGGTCAATGCCTTGGCAGCAGCAGCAGCTATAGCAGTTTTGCAAGATAGTAGCTTTCGCGAAAAAACCTGGCAGTGGTTGCCGGCAGCTCGGGAAAAATTATACCACAAACTCTCGCAACTCCCGGGGCTAACGCCAGTACCCAGTGCGGTCAATTATTTGTTGGTACAAACAGATTTGCCGGCGCGCCAGTTACAGAAACAATTGCTACAAACCAGCCAAGTCCTAATTCGCGATTGTACCAGTTTTGCGGAATTGGGCGATCGCTATTTTCGCATTGCCGTGCGATCGGCATCGGAAAACCAACAGTTGTTAGCTGGACTGGCACAAATTATAGCAAAACAAGAAAAACCGTAGGGTGGGCAATGCCCACCTCAGACAAACCTCATGTTAACTATTTTCGCATTGCCGTGCGATCGGCATCGGAAAACCAACAGTTGTTAGCTGGGCTGGCACAAATTATAGCAAAACAAGAAAAACCGTAGGGTGGGCATTGCCCACCCCAGACAAACCTCATGTTAAAAAATATAAAGCTATGAAAGCGATCGCTATTCTGGGAACGTCTTCCAATGCTGGGAAAAGCTGGTTGGTAACTGCCTTGTGTGCTTGGTTGCGCCGCCAAGGGGTCAAAGTTGCCCCCTTCAAAGCCCAAAATATGTCCAATAATTCCTATGTTACCCTAACCGGCGGCGAAATTGGTCGGGCGCAAGCAGTACAAGCAGCCGCCTGCGGCATGCCAGCCACCGTGCAAATGAATCCCGTTTTGCTAAAACCTTCGGGAAATAGTACCTCCCAAATCGTTTTGTTAGGAAATCCCCAACAACACATCGCTGCCAAAGATTACTACCGCTATGTAGAAACCATTTGGGAAACGGTACGGGAAACCTTAGATTGGTGGCAAGACAACTGCGACGTTTTGGTCTTGGAAGGTGCTGGCAGCCCCGTAGAATTAAACCTCATGCATCGCGATATTGTCAACTTGCGCCCCATTTTACACCTGGGGGGTCGTTGGTTGCTGGTGGGGGATATCGAACGCGGGGGCATTTTTGCGCAAATGGTAGGAACTTATACTTTGTTGCCAGAAGCTGCCCAAAACCAAGGATTGGGACTGATTGTCAATAAATTTCGCGGCGATATCAACTTATTTGCCGATGCTGCATCCTATTTTCAACACCACATTCGCAACGTTCCCTATTTAGGCGTCCTTCCCTACCGCCACAATTTACAACCGGAAAGTGAAGATAGCCTTTGTCGGGAAGCAGAAGAAAAAGGAACTGGTGCCAAACTGGCTTGGATTCGTTTCCCTTATCTTTCTAATTCTCAGGACAGTCAGCCGTGGCAGCTCGATCGCGGGGTTCGCGTTAGCTGGGTGCAAC
The DNA here is from genome assembly GCF_001870905.1 of Geitlerinema sp. PCC 9228. Taxonomy (NCBI): domain Bacteria; kingdom Bacillati; phylum Cyanobacteriota; class Cyanophyceae; order Geitlerinematales; family Geitlerinemataceae; genus Geitlerinema; species Geitlerinema sp. PCC 9228. Next base: position 29,390 of record NZ_LNDC01000137.1, on the reverse strand, counting down.
ATCCACAGGAACTGGAAGATGCGCGCATCATTTTCTTGCCAGGCAGCAAAAATACGCTTCGGGATTTGGCGTGGTTGCAGGAAACGGGATTGGCAGCGGCAATTCAAAAAGCCAGCCAGCGCGGCGTTCCGGTGGTGGGAATCTGCGGTGGCTATCAAATGCTGGGTCGGCGGCTGGTGGATGCAGCAGGCGTGGCAGGGGATGCGGGTGACGTACCGGGGTTGCAGTTGTTGCCGGCGGTGACACAATTTGCACCGACCAAAGAAGTGCGTCAAGTACGAGTGACCCATGGCACCGATACGTGGATGGCTTACGAAATTCACATGGGGAATACGTACTTGGATGGCGAAGAACCAAATCAGGAAACAATGGAGGCCATTACCGTGGCTGCGGACCAACATCCCGTGGGAATGCGCTTTCAAAAGGTCTGGGGAACCTACTTGCATGGGTTTCTGGAGTCGGCAGCGGTACGTCGGGAGTTGGCGGATTTGGCAGGAATTTCTGAATATCAACCGGCGGAATTTTCTTGGCAGGAATCCCAAGAACGTTTGTATCAGAAAATGGCGGATTTCTTGGAAACCTATTTGGATTTAGATCCGGTGCATCGCTATCTGGATGGTAAGATTTGATAGGATATAAAGATATTGGATGGTGTTTGCTTCTTGTTTGAGGAGGTAAGTTCGTTGGAAGTTTCCTGGCAACCGATTTTAAAATATGTGGGTATTGGCGCGGCGGCGATTGTTGGCGTGGTTTTGATTTTGTGGCTGGGATTGGTTGTGGTTGTGGGTGCGGCTACGAAAGGATTGCCGCAAGCGATTGTTTCTTTTTTCCGTTCCCTCGCAACCGATGGGATTGATGCTACGTACGAGGAAAAAACCACGGAAAATTTTCAAGCCAGTACATCTAAGTCAGCATTTCGTCAGTTTATTCGCGATCGCAAATTGCACCAGTTTCAGCAAGTGAAACCAGGGGTTCCCAAACGTCAGGCAAATCGCTATGCCATCGATGTTACGGTGACCACAAAAGATCGTCAAGAAATACCGGTAAAGCTGGCTTTTGTCAAAGACGATAAGGTTTGGAAAATCGATGCCATGGCCCCAGGTTTGGCTTCTGAGAAGACAGGATAGCAATTCGATCGAATTTTTGTTGAACAAAACTGCATAATGTTTTAATATGGTAACTAAAATATAAGTTTGATCGATTGATTTTAGAAAATCGCGTGCTAGAATCAAAACAATCCTGTAATGCTACTGTATCGTCATAACGATATTCCCCTTCATGGTTTTCCGGGATCCAAACCACTCCGATGGCAAAAGCGTGGGAAAACTGCCCCTGAGGTGGGTATTGGTTGTTCCTTTCGTCCTGGAAATCTTTGCTGCTGTGGGATTGATGGGATGGCTTGCCATTCGTAACGGTCAAAAAGCTGTGGACCAGCTAGCCACGAAAATGCAACAGGAATTGCAGATGCGTATTGAAGAACGCCTGCAAGATTATTTGCAAGTTCCTCATACAATCAACCAGTTGAATGCCAATGCATTAGATTTGCAAAAGTTGGATGTGGAAAATTTACAGAGTTGGGAACGTCACTTTTGGCATCAAATTCAGCTTTTTGATAATATTAGTTATATCCAATTTGGCGATCGCCGGGGGGAATTTGTCGGTATTGCTGTTTACGATGACGGCAGTCTCAACTATCAAGTGACCGAGTCTTCCAATTCTTTACGTAGCTATAGTATCAACGCTTCCGGATACCGCGGCGAACTGTTGCGAACTTCTTCGGGATACGACCCCCGCCAACGTCCTTGGTATCAAATTCCCAAACAAGCAGATGCGCCTGCTTGGACCCCCGTTTATGCTTGGGTAAGTGCACCTACACCAACGCTTGCCATTACTTTAGGACAGCCTTACTACGACCCGCAGGGCAATTTTCGTGGCATTTTGGCAACCGACCTAACCATTGCTCAAATTGACCAGTTTTTGCGCACTTTAGAAATTGGCAAAACTGGGGAAGTCTTTATTATTGAACCTTCGAGAAAGTTAATAGCTACTTCTACCAAGCAAAAACCTTTTGTAATGAAAGATAATGTCCCCAGACGCCTGGCAGCCAAAAAAGCCAGCGATCGCTTGATTGCCAAAACAGCCCGTCAGATAAATCAAAAATTTTCCAACTTAGAAAAGCTCCATCGTCCCAAACAAGTAAAATGGGAATTATTTGGAGAACCCCATTATACCCGAATTTTCCCTTTTGAAGATGAATTCGGCATCAACTGGCAAGTGGTTTTGGTGGTTCCCGAGTCGGATTTCATGGCGCAAATCCATGCCAACCGGCGAATGGCTATTTTAATTTGTGTTTTAACCTTTTTTGTTGCCAGTGGGTTGGGTATTGTAACCGCGCGTTGGATTGCTCAACCCATTTTACACCTGAAAGATGCCAGTCAAGCGATCGCTACCGGTCAATTCAGCCAACAAGTGCGCGCTCATAGAATCAGCGAATTGGAGATCCTCGCCAACGCCTTCAATCAAATGGCCAGCCAACTGCAAACCTCTTTTGGTACTTTAGAACAGCAAGTTCAAGAACGTACGGAAGCCTTGAACCACAGCGAACAGCGCTTTCAACTGGTGGTACAAAGTATTAACGATGGCATTTGGGATTGGCACCTTCCCAGCCAGCAAGTTTATTTTTCCCCTCAGTGGAAAAGCATGCTGGGATATGCGGATTGGGAAATCCCCAACCAGTTTCATGTCTGGGAAGATTTGTTGCATCCTGACGACCTAAGCATAGCCAAAGTTACCCTTGAAGAACACCTCAAGGGCAAAACTTCCCAATGGCAAATGGAATTTCGCATGCGTGCCAAAAATGGTTCCTATCGCTGGATTCTCAGTCGCGCTAAAGTAGTAGAACGGGATTCCCAAGGGAAGGCTATACGCATGGTAGGGGCACATACCGATATTACCAGCCGCAAGGAAATGGAAGCTGCTTTGCGGAAGGCAAAAAAAGAAGCAGACGCTGCCAACCAAGCCAAGAGTGAATTGCTGGCTTCTATGAGTCACGAACTGCGCACGCCTCTCAACGGGATTTTGGGATACACCCAAATTTTACAGCGTTCCCAGGATATAAGCGATCGCGACCGATACCATGTTAGAATCATCAGCGAGTGTGGCACTCATTTGCTTACATTGGTGAACGACATTTTAGATTTATCCAAAATTGAAGCCCAAAAAATGACCCTACATCCAGAACCGTTTCACCTCCCTGCTTTTTTAACCGGCGTAGCAGAAATGTGTCGTATCAAAGCACAACAAAAAGGAATTACATTCACCTATCACAGCGATCCGGATTTACCAGAAATCATTGTGGCAGATGAGAAAAGACTGCGGCAGGTCTTGCTGAACTTACTAGGCAACGCCGTTAAATTCACAGAAGTGGGTGGCGTGGTTTTTAGCGCCGCCGTTTTGGAAACATACACCAATGAAAACCACCGTAAAATCTTTACCATTCGCTTTCAAGTAGAAGATACGGGAATTGGCATTCCTTCCGAACAAATCCAACAAATTTTTCACCCCTTCGAACAGGTGGGATTGGCAAAACATCAAAAACAGGGAACGGGGTTGGGATTGTCTCTCAGTCAGGAATTTGTGCGTTTGATGAAAGGAGAAATTCAGGTAAACAGCGTTCCCGGCAATGGGAGTATTTTTTGGTTCGATTTGGATCTGGAAATGGCCCGCCAAAGCCTAAGATTGGATCGTAGCAACCATCAAGGCAAAATCATTGGTTACGAAGGGGAATCCAAACGATTATTGGTGGTAGATGACCGTTGGGAAAACCGTACCTTTTTGACCAATTTATTGCAACCGCTGGGATTTGAAATGGAAATCGCTGAAAATGCCGAAACGGGTTGGCAAAAAGCGGAACAATGGCAGCCTCATTTAATTTTGACCGATTTGTATATGTTAGATAGCAATGGGTTGGCCTTTTTGCAGTGGTTGCAGCAAAACGAATTATTATGTAGAATTCCTATAATCGTTTCTTCAGCCAGTGCCATGGAACGCGATCGCGACCGGGCATTTCAAGCTGGGGCCAACGATTTTTTACCCAAACCCGTAGAAACTGCCCAACTATTTGACCTCCTGCAAAAACATCTAAACTTGCAGTGGGTTTACGAACAGAACCAACCGCAACCGCCAATGGAAGCAGACGTGGCAGAAGAACCCATTATTCCACCACCGGCAGAAGAAATAAAAACCTTGTACCACCTAGCTTTTATTGGTAGTTTTAAGAAAATTCAGAAACGAGTTGCTAGCTTGCCCAACCAAGATAGCGAATTTACCCCATTTTACCGTAAAGTTCTCCAGTTAAGCCGCAGCTTTCAGGAAGAAGAGCTAAGAGATTTTCTCCAACAATATTTGCCGCCAGAATCACGCTAATCCTACTGGATTATGCCAAAACCAAGGGAATTACAGGAAATTATGAAACAGTTCGCTCCCAACTTGTCGCAGGGTTTATGATTCGGATTTCTGTAGTGTGAATTTCGTATGAAAAATGGCCATACGCTTCTTACCAAATATGTAGGGTAATATACCAAATCAACATTTTGAATGTCAAGGTTAAAAGATAAAGAATTCATAAATCCCTCGATAGATTCTGACAGCTTTGGGGAACGATAACTTGAGAATCCTAAGGTAGCCATATCTCCGGCAGTATTTTCTGGTTTTCTGCCTTCCCTATCGATGGCAACTCAAATATAGACTCCCTTTTCCGTTTTCAAATCCTATTGCAATTCGATCGAAATTATGACTTTACCCAAAGTAAAATGGTACGAGAGACTGGATTTTAGACTAATTGTTGGCATTAGCCTACTAACTGGCGGTTTGATGGCCAGCTTTGCCATCGCCGTCAATACCGTTGGCAAACAAATGGTATTGCAAAACTCTTCCAGATTTATCGAACAAGCTGGTGAATCTGCGATCGCGAAATTGAACGCACGTTCCCAAGAAATAGCTGCCCTTACTAGAACCCTTGCCGAAACTGCGCGGCAACTCCCCCAATCGGAAAGGGAATTTAAGTATTTTATTCCCAAATTGCTCGATTTTCAAGGGGATAGCCAAATTGCCGGTGGTGGCATTTGGCCGGAACCCTATCAATTCTCTCCCCAACAACCACGCCGCAGCTTTTTTTGGGGAAGAAACGACAAAGATATTTTGCAATATTACAATAACTACAATCAGGGCAGCCGCGGCTATCACTATCAAAAATGGTACATCGTTGCCCAACATTTACAACCAAATCAATGTTTTTGGAGCGAAGCTTATATTGACCCCTACTCTTCCCAACCTATGGTAACTTGTACCGCAGGTATTTGGAAACAAGAGCAATTTTGGGGGGCTGCCACCATCGATTTAAAATTAAAAGGTATCCAGGAATTAGCCAATTCCCTGCAAGCCGAAACCGGGGGATACCTGTTTGTGGTTGACCGCCAGAACCGCCTCATTGCTGCCCCCAATACCACAGCTAGCGACCAACTTCCATCCACCGAAAGCGCGCAACTGCAACCCCTAGACCAACTTAGCAAAACCACCTCCGACCTAACCCCAGTTTCCACCGCTTTGGAAGTTACCAATCGCAAAATTATCGATCGCGCGCGTCAGGAATTTGACAATTGGCAGGAATTGGTGAGCAATTTGCGCCACGCCGGCTATGCCATGACCCAGCGAGAAGCCGAGAAAATAGCCGCCGCGATTGTCGATCCCCTAGAAAAACAAAGCCAGAACGATCTGTTGCTAAACAGCCTCCAACTCAGCAACGATGGCTTGCTGGGAGAACCATCTAACGTGTATATTTTCCACATTCCCAATACTTACTGGAAACTGGTCATCGTCAAACCCATCGCCGAAGTAACCAACGAATATGCTAGTGTTCTGCGAACCATCGTCAAAAGCGCGATCGCAATTTTATTGGTAGCTGCCATTATCGCCATCATCGCCATTCGCCGTACCTTGGTTGCCCCCATCAAACACTTAAGTCAAGCCAGCCAAGCGATCGCAGCCGGCAATCTGAGAAGGCGCGTACAAATCGAAGGCGTTAAAGAACTGGAATCTTTAGGAAATTCCTTCAACCAAATGGCTTTTCAACTGCAAAGTTCTTTTCGCGAACTAGAAAAAAGTAATAACGCCCTAGAAGAGCGTGTCAAAGCCCGAACCCAAGAACTAGAAAAAGCCAAAAGCAAAGCTGAAACAGCCAACCGTGCCAAAAGCAACTTTTTAGCCAACATGAGTCACGAACTGCGGACGCCACTCAACGGAATTTTGGGATACATACAAATCCTACAAAAAGCTACCGACCTCAACCAACACCGCGCCGCCGTCGATACCATTCAAAAAAGTAGTTCCCATTTGCTAACCCTAATCACCGATATTTTGGATCTATCCAAAATCGAAGCGGAAAAAATGGAACTGCATCAAACAGAATTTCACCTACCTTCTTTTCTGACCAGCGTAGCAGAAATTTCCCAAATAGAAGCGCAGCAAAAAAATCTCATTTTTACCTACAAAAGCGATTCCGAAATTCCCGCCGCTGTATATGCCGACGAAAGACGCTTGCGACAGGTTTTAATCAACTTAATCGGCAACGCCGTGAAATTTACCGAAGCGGGACACGTTACCTTTACCGTACGCTATTTGGAAAAAGTACAAGAAGACCCAGAAACTGTCAAACTTCGCTTCCAAATTGAAGACTCTGGCGTTGGCATTCCCGAAGACCACATCCAAGAAATTTTCCATCCCTTCGAACAGGTGGGAAACATTCTCCAAAAATCCCAAGGCAGCGGGTTAGGATTGTCTCTCAGCCAAAAAATTCTCAACATCATGGGAAGCCAAATTCAACTCAACAGTACTCCCGGTGTTGGCAGTACCTTTTGGTTCGATATTGACTTGCAAGTAACTTCCCAATGGAATACCGAAGCCATCCAAACCCACCAAGGCAAAATTGTTGGCTACCAAGGCGACACCCAACGAATTTTGGTGGTGGATGATAAGTGGGAAAACCGCGATGTTATCGTAAATTTATTAAAACCGCTGGGATTTGACATCGTTCAAGCTGAAAACGCACAACAAGGGATTCAGCAAGTAGAAAAACAAATTCCCCATCTCATCATTACAGATTTGCTAATGCCAGATTGCGATGGTTTTGGCTTTATTCAGCAGTTGCGGCAAAATCCAGATTTATACGCCGTTCCCATTATTGTTTCCTCCGCTAGTGGTATTATGGTCGATCGCGATCGCGCCATTGAGTATGGCGGCGATGATTTTCTCGAAAAACCCGTACATGCCACGCAGCTTTTACAAAAATTGCAGCAACATCTACAACTGCAATGGACCTATGATGCCAAAGAAACTGCCACAGAAGCCGTTAAAGAAGTTCGCGAAGAAAGTTTAATTGTTCCCCCACCGGAAGTAATGGAAACTTTATATAACCTCGCCTACCGCGGTAGCCTGAAAAAAGTTCAAAAATATGCCGAAAGTCTACAACAAGAAGATGGTCGGTTTGTACCGTTTTCCCGTAAAGTTGTTCAATTTACCCGGACTTTCCAAGAAAAACAACTTATCGAATTTTTAAAACAGTACCGTCAAAAATTTTTCCAATAACAGCATTCTAACTTTAAAGAAGACGCGCCGTACCTGTTTCCACATGGAACTCCAATCGGCTTTCGTAATTCGTTACCCTATGATTCCAACTAACTGTGGGGTCCTTTTCCAAAGCTTCTATGCTGTGGATGGCATCGGGAAGAAACCCAATAATTTCTCCCGGTCTTGTCGGTGCTTATGGCAGTGGGTTTGCAAATTCCTTCGTTGGCAACCAGCCAATCGCTAGCCATTAATTTCTCCTTTTTTGGGTTCTTTCCGAGCGCGGTAATACCATTACTTGAAAATTTGCAAAAAATCATTCGGATATTTTGGTAGGGACGTTTTGCGAAACGAAACGTCCCTACTTGTTACAAGTTTGTTTTTATGATTTTTCCCTACAACTGGCGTACGGAAGGTTGACCGTCTTTTACCTCGCCAACCAAAACCACATCGGCTACGCCCACAAACAAGCCATTTTCTAATACACCAGGAATATTATTGAGGGTTTTTTCCAAATTTGCCGGATCGGAAATTGACTCAAACTTCACATCAATGACCATGTTTCCCTGGTCGGTAATGACCGGACCAGCCTTTTTAACCCCCATACGCAATTCCGGCTTGCCGCCTAGCTGTTCGATTTTGCGCATGACGGGAACAATCGCCATAGGCAATACTTCTACCGGTAGCAAAAAATTAGAGCCTAACCGATCTACCAACTTGCCGCTATCAACCACCACCACAAATTGGTCTGCTAGAGAGTCTACCACTTTCTCCCGGGTGTGCGCGGCACCACCTCCTTTGATTAAATTAAGATTGGGATCTACTTCATCAGCGCCATCAATAGCAATATCGATGCGATCGATGGCATCCAACGTCGTTAGCGGAATGCCGTATTTTTTGGCGAGAACCTCCGCTTGAAATGAAGTAGGAATGCCGCGAATATTTTTTAAATCGCCAGATTGCAAGCGATCGCCGATATACTGAATGGCATAGGCCGTAGTGGAACCAGTTCCCAAACCAACCACCGAATTGGATTGGACTCTTGCCGCTGCCGCTTTGCCTACCTGCTGCTTCATCACTGTAGATGGATCTTCGCTCATGAATACCTCTCAAAATACCTGCAAACTGTAACCATTGTTTACTTTAGCGGCAAGTTGGTCAAAAGGGCCCCATTCCTTCCCCAAACCGAACATTTTCCTCTACCGGCAAATCCACACCCAGGTAAAGATACATGTCGAAATCTCGAGTTAGCGTAGAAAATAGAAACAGGAGAAAGCAGCCTCGTAGCGCCAACTTTCAAGCGAGGCGGAACCCCAATATCGCTGCCAACCGTACGGCGTCCGATCGCTTTTGGAACATGAAAGCCGAACTTATCCCCGATCTACCGCCCAAACCACCCTTTTGGCGACGCGCTTGTGCGTTTTTACTGGATTTTGTGGTTGCCTACTTGGTTACTGTTATTATTAGTCCTAACTGGTTTATCCACACATTCTTTTTCCTGGTGGCGTGGTTGGGCAATCGTATTTTATTCGTCGGTCGCAACCGCGGTCAAAGTATTGGAAGGTGGGCTTTTGATATGAAACTCATCGACCGCAACCGGCGGATTCCCTACCTAGACATGTTGCTGCGGCGGGAAGCCATCACAGCGGCAGAAGGCGTTTTGCTACTGTGGGCTGTCTATGCCCTGTTTGCTGGCAATTCAGTTGCGTTTTTGCTAGTCATTCCTCCCATTGCGGATGCGATCGCTGCTTGGAGTGACGAAGCCAACCAGCAATCCTTTCACGACCGCTATGCCGACACCTTTATGGCCTCCTCCCGCCGCGGTTATTCCCTAGACGTGAAAATTCAAAAATGGGTTGAACTTGCCCTACGTTCTATGCGAAAATAACCATTTGTGTCTAATGCAAACCCCCCAAAACGATTGGTAAAATTATGGCTAAGGGAGTCCGAGTTGTAATTACACTAGAGTGTACGGAATGCCGAACCAACCCCAACAAACGCTCGAACGGGGTATCGCGGTACACCAGCACGAAAAACCGTCGGAAACATTCTGGTAGGATGGAATTTAGAAAATACTGTCCCCACTGCAACAAACACACCGTACACAAAGAAACCAAATAAGCAGCATTTGCTAGAAGGTATCGGAAAGAAAAAATGGCAAGCAACGTCAACTACTATCGCCGGCGCGTATCGCCGGTCAAACCAGGCGAACAGATCGATTACAAAAACGTAGACCTGCTGCGGAAGTTCATTACCGAACGCGGCAAAATCCTCCCCCGTCGCGTTACTGGTTTGACAGCCAAACAGCAAAGAGACTTAACCACTGCAATCAAACGCGCGCGAATTTTAGCCCTGTTGCCCTTTGTCAACCTGGAAGGCTAATCGGCAGCCAAGCAGCGATTGCGCAGACGAGTTGCTAGCAGGTCAAAGCTGTGGAGAAGGGAAACTTAATCGAATTTCGCCAAGATGGCGATCGCCGCCTCGCCGTCGTGGAACGCCCAGAAGGTAAGAAACATTGGATTGTCACCGACGAACGGGGGCAATCCCATACGGTTCACCCCCGACAGGTTACCTATGTCGTTCCCGGCGGCGACTACACCCCCGAAGACATTCCGTCGTTTCAGCAACAAGTAGAAGCCTACTGGGACCCTTCTAGTCTAGAAGTGGCGTGGGAATTTTTGGACAGCGACACAGGCACGATTGCCCCGGAAGAGCTGTCTGAATTGTTGTTTTCTGACCAACAACCCGCTCAATGTTACGCAGCTTACTACTTGCTGTCGGAAGACAAGCTATACTTCAAACAAAAAGGCAACAATCGGTACGAACCGCGATCGGCAACGCAAGTAGCCGATTTGAAACACCAACAGGAAGTTGCCATCCAAAAACAAAAAGAGCTGGAAGAGTTCCTGGAACGGGTTCGTCAAGCTCTGGAAGGGGAAAGCGTCGAGTGGACCGCCAGCGATCGCCCGCGCTTAGAAGCTTTGGAGAAACTCGCTGCCGTCGGCGAAGAACCTTCCGGACGTACGGCGAGAGATATTCTTGCCATCCTAGAACGTCCGGAAACTTCGGAAGCGGCCTTTCAGTTGCTTGTGGACTTAGGACTGTGGAGTCCCCACGAAAACCTATTCTTGCGGCGCAGCCAAATTCCCACGCAATTTCCCGCTAAGGTACTGGAAGTGGCCCAACAATATCTCGACTCTCCCCTTGCCGACCGCGATCGCAACCGCCTCGATTTAACCCATCTGAAGGTGTATACCATCGACGATGAAAGTACCCAAGAAATCGACGACGGCGTCAGTATCGAATATCTAGAAGACGGCACCGAACGCATCTGGGTTCACATCGCCGACCCCAGCCGCTGGATCTTCCCCGGCGACGAACTGGATGTGGAAGCCCGGCGGCGCAGTACTACCCTGTACTTGCCCACGGGGATGATTCCTATGTTCCCCGAAGCCCTGGCCACAGGCCCCATGAGTTTGGTTCAGGGGAAAGAATGTCCGGCTTTGAGTTTTGGCGTGATTTTAGACGCTGATGGCGCGATCGCCGATTATACCATTGCCCCCAGCACCATCGTTCCCACCTACCGTCTGACCTACGAAGACGTAGACGAAATGCTCGATTTGGGGGTCCAAGCCGAACCAGAAATTTTAGCGATCGGCAAATGGGCAGAAATTCGCCACAGCTGGCGGCAAAAACAAGGGGCTATTAGCATCAGCATGCCCGAATGTTCCATCAAAGTCTCCGATGACGACAATATTTCCATCCAAGTTATCGAAGACTCCCCCGCTAGACGCGCCGTCGCCGAAATGATGATTCTCACCGGGGAAGTTGCCGCCTGCTATGGGGAACAAAACCAACTGGCCATTCCCTATCGCCAGCAACAACAACCGGAACTCCCCCCAGAAGAAGAACTCATGCAACTGCCTGCCGGTGCCGTACGTAGTAGCGCCATGCGCCGTTGCATGCCCCGCAGCGAAACCAGCCTCACCCCCGGTCGTCATGCGAGTTTGGGATTGGACCGCTACGCCCAAGTTACCTCTCCCATCCGTCGCTACAGCGATTTGTTAGCTCACTTCCAACTGAAAGCCCACCTGCGCGGCGAAGAGCCACCCTTTTCCCCCGAACAAGTGCAAGAAATCGTCGCTAGCGTCTCCGCTGCTGCCCAAGAAGCCACCCAGGTAGAACGACAAACCAACCGCTATTGGGGGTTGGAATACCTGCGCCGTCAGGGAGACACAGTTTGGCAAGCCCTGATGTTGCGCTGGCTGCGCCCGGATGACAATCTCGGGGCTATTTTATTAGAAGAATTGGGTTTGGAACTGCCCATGCGTTTTACCCGTTCCATCCAACCCGGCGATCGCTTGGAAGTCCGCGTCACCTATGCCGATCCCCGGCAAGAGATGGTTCGGTTCCAGGAGGCCTTGGTACAGCAAGCGGCAGGGTTGTAGGTTGACAGGGAGCATCGGAGCATCGGAGCATCGGAGCGTCGGAGCATCGGAGCATCGGGGCGTCGGAGCATCGGGGCGTCGGAGCATCGGAGCGTCGGAGCATCGGAGCATCGGGGCGTCGGAGCATCGGGGCGTCGGAGCATCGGGGCGTCGGAGCATCGGGGCGTCGGAGCATCGGAGCATCGGAGAAAACAACCAATTATATCTCCCAAGCTCCCAAGCTCCCAAGCTCCCAAGCTCCCAAGCTCCCACGCACCCACGCTCCCACGCCCCCACGCTCCCACGCCTCGCAACTAGCTGCCAAATATCAACTCCCGCAACGGCTGGGCAACCCAATTCAAACCGACGCGAATTTGATGGTCGGGGTTGGGAAGACGATATAAATAAATCAGACGGCGGAAAATATGCGCTGCGGGTCCGTCTAACTGCCATCCCAAACCAGTGAGGGTGGCATTGTCTACACCCAGGGTCATCATTTCCCCTAAATGCTGGTAGCGGAATGGCAACAACGGGCGATCGCTTAAAGAAGCCCATACGTTCCAACCTGCGTAGTCTGCTTGTTGGAAAGCCGCTTGCGCCGTTGCCGGAACCCGTTCGCCGTTGGCATCCTTACATTCGGCGGCATCCCCGAGGGCAAAGATTTCTGGGTGTTCTTGAACTTGTAAATAAACATTGGTATAAAGCTGACCGCGATCGTTGTGTTGCCCAGGTAGGGAACGAACTGCTGCAGCGACTTGCGTTCCCACCGTCCACAACACCAAATCGGCGGGAATTTCATCAACTTTGCCGCGATAATCCAACGAAATCGTATCGTCGGATACAGACACCACCGAGGTTTCCGTATCTATCCAAACTTCCCGTTGTTGTAGAGCTTGTAAAGCTGCCTTGCGATTAAAATCAGTAGACGATCGCAAAATTTGCTCGTTGCGATCCACCAGCCGCAAACGACCTCTTTCTCCCAAGCGATCGCTCAACTTGCAAGCCAATTCTACACCGCTGTAGCCGCCGCCAACCACAACCACCCGAATCATATCTTTGTCCGAAGCTTCCAGCGATCGCAGTTTCTCTTCTAACTGGTAAGCATCGCCAATGCTGCGAAACGGGTAGGCATAGTCCGCTGCCCCCGGAACCACATCCAACGGGGTTTCGCCTCCCAACGCCAACACCAAGCGATCGTAATCAAATACCTCACCAGCTTCTAACTGTACTTGCTGCTGTTGGACATTGATGCGGGATACATTGCCTTGATGAAAACGAACCCCCGTTTGCGCCAACAATTCAATGTAGGGAGGGGCAATTTCCCAACTTTGTAACTCCCCCGTCATCAACTCGTACAGCAGGGGTAAAAATACAAACCGATCCTCGCGATCGATTAACGTAATTTCTACATCTTGGGGAATCTTCCAAGGAAATTGACTGAGACGAAGGGCTGTATACAAACCTCCGAATCCGCCACCGACAATACAAATACGTTTGGTTGAATCGCTCATGAAATTTTTCCCTAGGCCTTCCAGTTGCCAAACCATCTTTAGCCATCTTTCTCTAGGATAGACGCCCGCAGCAGCTAGAAACAACAAATCCCAAAACAAAATCGAGATTTTCGAGAAATTATCCCAATCTCATGTATGGTAGTAATGGCTATAGCCTATGGCTGCCGGCGATGGGGAGATGGAAAAGCTCTATGGCACAAACGCTGAAAACCGTTCACAACACCATTTTTAAACGCAGACCTATCCAGTCATCCCAACTAAGCGATGCGGAGAAATACCCGGTAAAAAGCAACGAAACCTTCGAGATTCGTTCTTTTACCAAAGAACGCAACCACATTCGCTTCGTTTTGCTCAACGAAACCTTCAAAGGCTTCGACACCTGGTACGCTTATGCCCCCCATGTGGAGGTCATCAGCGACGAACAAGACCAAAGCGGCTATGCCACCCTCTACCCCAAACCCAAGCCCATCTCCCTTAGTTTGGATATTCCCTATAAATCACAGCTAGACAACTGGGAAAACCCCACTGGGGCTTGCAACGTCACGTCTATAGCCATGTGTTTGGAATATTTGCGCGCCGACCGCCGTTCGGAGTATTCCCAGTACAAGCAATTTGAAGACGAACTGTACCAATACGCCCTCGACCGCGGCTACTCTCGCCACAGTCCCTACGATTTGGAAAAAATTGTTAAAGATTACAACCGCAACGACCACTTTACCACCAGCGCTACCATTGAACAGGTGAAAGACTGGCTGGCGGATTTAAATCCAGCGGTGGTACACGGTTATTTTACTTCCTACGGTCACATCGTGGTTCTGGTGGGCTACGACGATTCCGGTTTTATCGTTCACGACCCCTACGGCGAGTGGTTTTCCACTGGCTACCGTACCGACCTCAGCGGCGCTTATTTGCACTATTCCTATCGCCTGATTCGCCGCTTGTGCATTCCTGACGGGCAGTTTTGGGTGCATTTTATTAGCTAAAGCGATCGCTCCATAACATATTTTCTCCAATTTGTCAATATATTGGAGAAAATTTTTCGTGGCGCTGCAACCGAACCACCACAACGATTATGTCCGAGTTATCCGATAAATTAATTTCTTTGTACCAATGGCTGGGTGGTGGCGTTTTGCTGGGATTTGTCTTGGGGAAAACCCTGCCCAATTTTGTCAGCGGCTATTTGGGAATCTATCTCTTTTGGTTTGGCGTTCCCATTAGCATTATCGCTTTTGTCCGCCGCGCCAATTTATCGGGTTCGGTTTGGATGGCACCAGTGACGGCTTGGATGGGCATTTTGTTGGGGGCAGGGATGGCTGGGCTGTGGATTTGGTTGTGGCAGCGATACCGCCGCCGCCAAGAATTGTCGCCTTGGGAGTCGCCAACGCAAGGGAGTTTTTTGCTAGCTTCTATGGTAGGCAATACCGGCTATTTGGGCTATCCGGTAAATTTGACGTTGGTGGGCAACGATTATTTTGCTTGGGCGCTGTTTTACGACTTTTTTGGCAGCATGTTGGGGGCTTCTCTAGTGGGGGTGGCGCTGGCAGCCAAATTTGGCAGCAACAAGTCGGTTTCGTGGGATGTTCTTTGGGCGATCGCGAAAAATCCCATTTTTTGGAGTATTGCCTTTGGCTTGGCGTTCAAACAAGTCACTTTGCCGCCCAATATGGAGAAAGGATTGCAAGGATTGGCGTGGATTTCCTTGGGATTGGCCATTGTTTTGATTGGCATGCGCCTCAGCCAGCTATCTTCGTGGAAAAATTTGCCCCGCGCTTCGGTGAGTTTGGGCATTAAAATGCTGGTGGTCCCATTCATTGCCGGTGTGGTGTTATCGGCGTTGGGGATTACCGGTCCACCGCGACTGGCGATGGTGTTGCAAATGGCGATGCCACCAGCATTCGTTACTTTGGTCATTGCCGAAGCCTACGATTTGGACCGTCAGTTAAGCGTAACGGCGTTGGCGGCGGGTTCCATTGGTCTGTTGTTGACGTTGCCGTTGTGGGTTTGGCTGTATGGTTAGGAACAAACCAGCAAGTCTTCCACATTCATGCATTCGTATTCTTCAAAAGGTTGGTGAATCCAGGGATTGTCCGGGAGATAATCGACATAGTAATCGGGGATAATAACCGATTCGCCTTTACACCACAACACAGCGGTTCGTAGGTCTTGGATGTTTTCCGAATAGCGATCGCGCAGCCAGGCAACGCTTTCTTGTAGGGAAACGCCGGAATCTGCCAAATCGTCTACCAACAACACGCGATCGCCCAATTTTTCTTCTGTCATGGTTAAATTTTGGGCAAAGGTAATTTTTCCTTGGACCCGACCGCCAGCACCCGTGTAGGAAGAAACCGATAAAATAGCCAAGGGAACGTCGTAAATCCGCGATAGAATATCCCCCGGTCTGAGACCGCCCCTAGCCAAACAGACAATTTGGTTAAAGGTCCACTGGGATTGATAAATCTGGGCGGCGAGTTGTTCGATTTTGCGGTGGTACTCCGACCAAGTAACGTACAGATCGCTCATAGTAGTTTGCCAGAATTTGGGGTCAGATAAGAAAATACAACGTAACAGAAAATTCGCTAAATTTGAAACTGCTTGGTAGCGAGAAGGCTGGTTGGTCGCTTTCTTTCGCTGCGCTAGGATTTCTTCTACTTTAGCTGCTGTTGCCTCATAAAGAAACGGAGATAAACGGAAAGATGGTGTTTCCCAGAAAAACGATTTCGGTAGTGCTTGCAGTTTGGTTTTGCTGGTTGCTAACCGCCGCATCCCCAGCTATTGCTGGTCTCAACGACGATAAGTTCGACGGCAATATTTTTGCTTTGTATGGCGGCAATGGGGCTTTGGTTCCCCCGAAGGTAAGTGTAGAACAAGCCTTAAACCGCCCAGACAATGCCACGTTATTGGTGTTTTTCCTTGATGACAGCCGCGATTGCAAGCAGTATTCGGTGGTGGTTTCCCGCTTGCAGTCGTTTTACGGCAAGGTAACCGATTTTATCCCCATCAACGTAGACTCGATTTTGCCGAAAGATAGTTATTCTCCCACAGAACCCGGCTACTACTGGGAAGGGGTGGTTCCGCAAACGGTGCTTTTAGATCGAGACAATCAAGTGGTGTTTAATGGCAAAGGTCAAGTTCCCTTTGAACAGGTGGATGATAAGTTTCGGGAAGTGTTCGATTTGTTGCCACGTTCGGAGTCGGAAACGCCCAAGAGACGACCCCTAAACGAGGTAAACGAAGAACTTCAGTAATTGCTGGTTTGCCTGCCACCCTTACAATGGAAATCTAGCTGGATTTTGTGGACAACGCTACGGTTTGAACGAGTTTGACGTTCGATTCTCTGTTTCTCAATTTGGTGGTTTTTGTCATGGCTGCGATCGCGATCGCGGCCATGGGAACCAAAATGGCGGCGGTTAGCGATCGCCTGGCAGATTCTACTGGCTTGGGAGAAGCCATGGTAGGCGGTATTTTGCTGGGAGGGAGTACTTCCCTTTCTGGCATTGTTACCTCGGTCACCGCCGCTACCCACAACCACCCCGAACTAGCAAGTAGCAATGCCATTGGCGGAATTGCTGCCCAAACCGCTTTTTTGGCTTTAGCCGATATTGGTTACCGCAAAGCCAACTTGGAACACGCTGCCGCCTCGGCAGCCAATTTGATGCAAGGAACCTTACTGGTGACCCTGCTTTCCATTCCCCTGCTAGCCATGTCGGGTCCGCAAGTCCATTTTCTGGGTATTCATCCCGCTACCGTGATTTTGGTGGCGGCTTATATATTTGGTATACGGCTGGTTTCGCAAACCAAAGAAGACCCCATGTGGATGCCGCGACTAACAGAACAAACGCGGCTGGATAAACCAGAAGCAGCATCCACCTCGCAAACCAGTTGGTGGCAATTGTGGGGACAATTTATCCTTTTGGCGGCGATTGTGGGCGTAGCTGGTTATGCGATCGCCAAAACTGGCATTGCGATCGCTGCCGCCACCGGTATTTCCGAATCTTCCATGGGAAGTTTGTTTACCGGCGTGGCTACTTCTTTACCGGAATTGATTACCACAGTTGCTGCCGTTCGTCAAGGGGCTTTGACCTTGGCGGTGGGTGGTGTGATTGGGGGCAATAGTTTCGATTTGCTATTGTTGGCTTTTTCTGACATTGGCTATCGTTGGGGGTCAATTTACGGAACGTTACAAATGCCCCAAATTTTCTTAATTGCCCTCACCATCCTCATGACCGGTTTGTTGCTGTTGGGATTACTGCGCCGGGAAAAACACGGCATCGGCAGAATTGGCTTTGAAAGTTTTCTGGTTTTAATGTTTTATGCAGGCGGTGTGGTGGTTCTCGGCAGTTCCGGATTTTAACTCGGTAGAACTTCCTAAAATTTACCTTGGGGAAGGGGGAATCACGGGGGAAGCCCCCTACATGCCTACATACCAATAAATTTTGACCGTTCCCCTACCATACCCCTCCCCAATGCATATAGCCTAGAAATAGCTTAAAAAATAATACAAGTTGTCAACAAGGCTATTCTTTGTGGGGCCTTTTTTAAAAATCATCCCGACGATGGTTTTTCTGTCAAACGAACAAGGAGATCGATTATGTTAGAAGCTTATCGCCAACACGCAGCCGAACGGGAAGCTATGGGCATTCCGCCGTTACCATTGGATGCCCAACAGACTTCCGAACTGTGCGAATTGCTGAAAAATCCCCCAGTCGGGGAAGAAGAAACCCTGCGTTATTTATTGATCGAACGCATTCCCCCCGGCGTAGACCAAGCCGCCTACGTCAAAGCATCCTTTCTGACCAGCGTTGCCAAAGGGGAAACCATCACCCCCTTAGTGTCTCCCGTAGAAGCCACCCAACTGTTGGGAACCATGGTCGGCGGCTACAACGTACAATCCTTGGTGGAATTACTGCAAAACGACAATGAAGAAATTGCCGCCACCGCCGCAGAAGAGTTAAGCCATATTACCCTGGTTTACGACGGTTTCCACGACGTTCTGGAAATGCGCGATCGCAATCAGTACGCCCAGCAAGTCGCCGAAGCCTGGGCAGAAGCCAAATGGTTCCGCGATCGCGATCCCCTACCCGAAAGCATCACCGTCACCGTCTTCAAAGTACCCGGAGAAACCAACACCGACGACCTTTCCCCCGCCACCCACGCCACCACCCGCCCGGATATTCCCCTGCATGCCCTTTCCATGCTGGAATCTTCCATGCCAGACGGGATTGAAACCATCGCCCAACTCAAACAAAAAGGGCATCCCGTCGCCTTCGTCGGCGATGTAGTGGGAACCGGTTCCTCCCGCAAATCCGCCATCAACTCCGTCATTTGGCATCTAGGTCACGACATCCCCCACGTTCCCAACAAACGCGCCGGTGGCTACATCCTAGGTAGCAAAATTGCGCCCATTTTCTTCAACACCGCCGAAGATTCTGGTGCTTTGCCCATCGAATGCGATGTTTCCCAGATGGAAACCGGCATGGTCGTTACCATCTATCCCTACAAAGGAGAAATTACCAACGAAGCCGGGGAAGTCATTTCCACCTTCACCCTGAAACCAGAAACCATCACCGACGAAGTTCGCGCTGGCGGTCGCATTCCCCTGATGATCGGACGCGGTTTGACCGACAAAACCCGCGATGCCCTAGGATTGGACCCCAGCCCCATCTTTATTCGCCCCACCCCTCCCCAAGAAAACGAAAAAGGCTTTACCCTCGCCCAGAAAATGGTCGGCAGGGCTTGCGGCGTTTCTGGTGTCAGACCCGGGCAAAGCTGCGAACCCATCATGACCACCGTGGGTTCCCAAGATACCACCGGACCCATGACCCGCGACGAACTCAAAGAACTGGCTTGCATGGGCTTCAACGCCGACTTGGTATTGCAGACCTTCTGCCATACCGCCGCTTATCCCAAACCCGTTGACGTAAAAACCCACCAAGAACTGCCCGATTTCTTCGCAGCTAGGGGTGGTGTATCCCTGAAACCCGGCGATGGCATCATTCACTCTTGGCTAAACCGGATGCTGCTACCAGATACCGTAGGAACCGGCGGCGATTCCCACACCCGCTTCCCCTTGGGTATTTCCTTCCCGGCTGGTTCTGGTTTGGTGGCTTTGGCATCGGCTTTGGGTGTGATGCCGTTGGATATGCCGGAGTCGGTGTTGGTACGCTTTACCGGCGAAATTCAACCGGGTGTCACCCTGCGGGATATCGTTCACGCCATTCCTTACGTGGCGATTCAAAAAGGCTTGCTAACGGTCTCTCAAGAGAACAAGAAAAATGTCTTCTCCGGTCGGATTATGGAAATGGAAGGCTTGCCCGATTTGAAAATTGAGCAAGCCTTTGAACTGACTGATGCCACGGCGGAACGTTCTTGTTCTGGCTGTACGATTAAGTTAGGCAAAGAGACGATTTCCGAGTACCTACGTTCTAATGTTTCCCTGCTGAAAAATATGGTGGCGCGGGGGTACCAAGATTCGCGGACCCTCATGCGCCGGGCAGCGAAAATGGAACAATGGTTGCAAAATCCCGAGTTGCTAGAAGCGGATGAAGACGCGGAATACAAGGAGACTCTGGAAGTCAATCTCAACGAAATTACCGAACCAATTGTGGCAGCGCCCAACAATCCGGATAACATGAAATTGTTGTCTGAATGCGAGGGCGATCGCATTGATGAGGTTTTTATTGGTTCTTGTATGACCAACATCGGTCACTATCGTGCTGCTGCCAAGGTTCTGGAAGATGCCGGTAAGGTAAAAGTCCGCCTGTGGATTTGCCCGCCCACCCGCATGGATGAGGAACAGTTACGCAAAGAAGGCGTATACGGTATTTTTGCCGCCGCTGGTGCCCGTACGGAAATGCCTGGATGTTCCCTCTGCATGGGCAACCAAGCCCGTGTGGAAGATGGCGCTACGGTGATGTCAACTTCCACACGCAATTTCAACAACCGCATGGGCAAAGATGCCCGGGTTTATCTCGGTTCGGCGGAACTGGCAGCGGTTTGCGCGCTGTTGGGTCGCATTCCTTCCGTTGCCGAATACAGGGATATTGTGGCGAAGAAAATTAATCCCTTTGCCGACGACCTCTATCGCTATCTCAACTTCAACGAAATTGAAGGGTTTGAAGATGAAGGTCGTGTAATTCCGCTGGAGGAAATGCCCCGCATTGAGGATATTCTGGGTATGCCGACGGCTGAGACAAGTCAATAAGTAGTTGGTTTTGACAGGGTGGGCGATGCCCACCCAACTCTGTCAAGATGGTTAAATCTTGCTAGCTTTCAGCGCTTCAAGCTCTGGCAAATTCTGGGAAAATATAGTGTTTTGGAAAATAACAAGAGATTCAAGCGTTCAAAACAACGGTGTCTCGTTCCAAAATTTGCCACCTTGACAGCGCTAGCCACTTAAAAACTTATTTGTGTATACGATTTTCACAAAAATAAAAATTAATTTATCCATAGCAACATTAGTTACCATTTTTAAAAGATTAATTGAAAACTCCTCCAATCCTTGGGTAGAACTGTAGAAGCCTTTCAGAGAATCAAACCACAATGAAGATAAAGTTATTTGACATTGAAGCTGGAAATATTATATTCTTTTAGTAGAATACAGAGATTTTCTGGATCGAGTATCTGATTGACTGTTCTAGCCATAGGAGAGAGAGGAGGTAGTATGCCCTATTTATAGAATGCGTAAATGGTGGCTATTGTAGCTTTGATACTGGTGTATCAAAAATTCTAGTTATAGGGCCAAACATCAGAAAAATCAATTGATATTAAGAAAACCGGCAATAAAATATTATGAAACATAATAATAAACTTAAATTAGACGAGCTGAAAAAAGCTATATATAATTATTTTGATGTTAAGAATACGGAGGAATTGAGAAAATCCAAGCATTTCCAGATGGCTACAGATGGTATGGAAAAGTTAAATTTGAAGAAAAAAGAGTCATGGGAAATTTTGTATAGAAAGTTTATCGGGATTTTACCAAACGAGCAAAATGAAGAAGGCTATGGATGTATTAATGGTATTGATATTTTTAAGTATTCAAGACCTTGGCAAGTATTTGGTTTAGACCCTAAAACTTCTAGCGTTGAAGATGTTAAGAGGGCTTATTATAAGCTATCCAAAATTTACCATCCTGACAAAGAAACAGGCGATCGAGCAATATTTGAACGCTTGGAAAAAATGTATAGAAGTTTAGTAGAAGGTATTAAGTAAAATGACAAGTAACAACACGATCGATAGAGAAAATTTCTTTATTAAAGAAGAACAGGTTTTAAATGGTCTTTCTCTAAATAAGGAAGAATTAGATAGTATTTTAAAAAAAATAGAAAATCTGCCAAACAAATTTGATTGGGAAGAGAGATATCATTTTAGGTATGTAAATAAAGCTCAGGGAAGAAGAAATTTTTCTCGGCTTGGCTTGATCGTCATAAGTGAGTATTTTGAATTTAATAAAGAACTTGATAGTGCTAAAGAAGTGATGAATTTACTACAAAGGTTAACTAGAGAACGAGAAGAAAAAAATATTGATGTTAAAATTGTAGAAAAAACCAATGAAACGCTAGACGATTCTTCCAAGGAAATTGTATTAAGAAGGAATCGTCATTGGCTCAAATTTGATGATATTCGTAAAATTCTTAGTACTACTTCACTTCGTTTGAAACAAGCACTTGAAAGTATTGCCAGGTCAGAGCTACCTCTCATTGTAGAAGAGGATTTTGAAGATATAGAGAATGACCGCTATTATTCTTTTTCGGGTTTAGAGCGCATTTGTCGGGAATTACAGGAAACGTTAACCAACCGATACAGGCGTTTGTATGCTGGTAGAGTTCCTGAGATAGCTCCTGAGGTTATCCATGAGAGATCTAAACGTCTTCTAACAGCTCCTCCTGAAAATGAAGTTAAGCAGGCTAAGGAAGCAGCAATAAAGAGACAAAAGAAAAAATGCCAAATCACTGGTGAAACTCGTAAATCTCATGAATTAGCAGTGCATCACCTTTACGATCGAAGTACATATTCCGAGTTGGCTGCCGATCAAGATAATCTTTTCGTCATAACCAAAGAGATACATCAAAGGTTTCACACTTGGCATGAGGGGTTTTATAAGACTTGTACAATAGATGATTTCATAGATTTTATCAAACTTGATGAAAACCCTTCCCATTCTGTTTTAACTGAACTTTACGAGCGCAGAAGGAATTTACAAAATAAACAGAAGGATCGTTTCAAATTCCGGCAATTAGAACCAGGAAGTACTGAATCACAACAAACACAACCAAAAGGAAAATCCCAACCAACTACTAGCAAGCCAGCTGCTTCCCAGCAAAAAACGCAAGGAAAAGAGGACTCTGAATCAAATGCCGACAAAAAAGATGGAACTAGTGGTGTTAATTCTTTATTAGGAAAAAATTGTTCGGCGATGGTTGGAGGCAAAAAGGAATTGGGAGTCATTTTAGCAATTGCCAAAGATTCTTCGGTAGACTACATACGAATTTGCTTTCAAGTCAATGGCGAAGGGCAAGGGAAATGGATTTATGAATCGGATTTGATTGAGGAATAAAGCTGAAAAATTTTTAGCAATATTACGGTAGAACGATCGCACCTAGCGCCTCTATTTCGATCGATTTTTCTTTAACAGCCAATAGGCATCCATCAGACCTTTCCCTTTAACTTCAATCTTGCCACGTTTTTGGAAATGATATTTGCCTGGATAGCAGCATAAAGCTTGATAGGTATTTTCCGAAATTTGAATAAAACCGGGTACGCCTTCCGATTCCATGCGAGAGGCAATATTCACCGCATCTCCCCACAAGTCGTAGGAGAATTTTTTGGTACCAATGACCCCAGCTACCACCGAACCAGTATTGATGCCAATACGCAATTTTAAATTCATATTGCGTGTAGAATTGAAATCCTTCACCACTTGCTGCATGGCGAGTGCCATATCGGCGATTGACCGTGTATGGTTGGCTTGCGGTATGGGAACGCCTCCTGCCACCATGTATTCATCGCCAATGGTTTTGATTTTTTCCAGTTCGTAGGTTTCGGTGAGGCGATCGAAATGGGAAAATAATTCGTTGAGAATGGAAATTAATTCTTGAGGCGATATCTGACTGGCAAGATTGGTAAAATTGGTAATATCGGCAAATAAAATACTGGCTTCGTCGATGCGGTGAGCAATATGGTGCCCGGGGTTTTCTTTGAGTTGTTTGGCAATGGTTGAAGGAAAAATATTTAACAGCAGATTTTCGGCTTTTTGCTTTTCCCATTGCAACGCTTGTGCGGTGCGCTTGCGTTCGGTAATATCGTTGAAAAAGACCGATAGCCCTTCATAAGAAGGATAAACCCTAACTTCAAACCAACGTTTCAAAGATGTATAAAACTCTTCAAAGGTAACGCCCTTACCTTTGGTAAAGGCTTCGCGATACTGCTGTTCGGTTTGAGAACCCACAAACTCCGGCAATACATCCCAAATTTGTTCCCCTAGCACTTCCTCTGGCTGGCGTTGTAAAATTTCAGCAGCGGTGGGATTGACGTGGGTGAAACGCCATTGCGGGTCCAGGGCAAAGAAACCATCTTGCATGTGTTCTAGCAAGTCTACAATTTGCCGGTCGGAAGCGCGCAGTTTGGCTTCGGTTTCTTCTTGTCTGATAATATGGCGTTCCAAGCGTTTGACGTTCAGACGCAGTTCTAGTTGCGAGATGACCTGACGTGCCAAAGCTTGCAGGGCTTGCTGTTGTTCTTGAGTAAGTTTTTTGGGGACGCGATCGATGGCGCAGAGGGTTCCTAAAGGATATCCTTCTGGTGTGACTAAGGGAGCACCGGCATAAAAACGAATGTTGGGATCGTTGGTGACCAGGGGATTGCCGGCAAAGCGATCGTCTTCTAGGGCGTTGGGTACGATGGTAATTTCATCGGGGTTGAGAATGGCGTGGGCGCAAAAGGCTTGTTCTCTGGGCGTTTCGGATGCTTCCAGCCCTACTTTTGATTTAAACCACTGTCTTTGTTCGTCGATGAGGGTAATTAGGGAAATGGGGGTACCGCAAATATGAGAAGCTAACGTGGTGAGGTCGTCGAAGTCTTGCTCGGGTAAGGTGTCGAGGATTTGGTATTTTTCTAGGGCTTGCAGTCGTTCCCGTTCGTTTTCCGGTTTGGGAGGCACTTGCATGGAACGTTTTTTTCCACGACCAAGGGGCAACCCGATCGCGTTTGTTAAGGTTTGTAGCGATCGCTGGATTTGATTTTTAATACGAGACAAGCAGTTCACAAGCAAGGGAAACGAATGGAATTGTTCTTTTCTAGCTTATCGAAACCGGTCGTCGGAACGCTTGTGTTTTACCTTGCCTTTAGCGTCTTCCAACCAACCTAACCGTTCCACCGTTTGTTCGTCGAATTCGGGAACGTAGGGTTTGATATCTAGCAAGGGGGTACCGTCTAGAATGTCTATATTCTCTACATACAGGATATTATCTGCTCGATGGTTTAGTTTTACAATAGATAAACCGATGGGATTGGGTCGTTTGGGCGATCGCGTTGCCAAAACCCCACGTTTCATGGTATCCAGAAAAGGTGTGACCTGCAAGTTGCTTGCAGTTACTTTATGAAAATGGAAAATTAAAATAATATGGGAAAACCCTTCCAAATCTTGCAATCCATCGGCAAACTCGGGGAAAATTTCTATAGTTCCCTCTACGCCTTTTGCCCCAGAAGGCTGGATGGGCATACCAGCAATGTCTTCAAAGGGACTGCGAATGGTACCAATCGAACGATAGGAAATTTCCATATAGCTATCCGTACAGATTTATCGCCAATTAATTATAAAACAATACAATAAAAAAATCACAATGGCTACCTGCCACGACCTGAAATTTAAGATTTTCCATGTTTTTGCCAATTTCCGTACGCAACAATGAAAGAATTTCCCAATTTTGATTTTAAATTATTGAACCCAGATCCAAAAAGGTAAAACTTTTACTTATTTCCGTGTTTTCCTATCAACAAACAACACCCGCAAGATATACTTGCGGGTCGGCAAGGGAATTATTGAAAGCGACTGGTAACGCGACCAAGCAAACAATCCGAGGAAACCCAACCAAAAGTACGGCTATCTGTACTCTCGGTGAGATTGTTACCGATGAGAAAACATTGTCCATCCCGACGTACCGCCCCGATCCATTTAACCAATTGTAAATCGTGGCGTTCGGGATGTCTGGCGACAACAATATCCCCCAGCTTGGGACTATGGTGTCTGTAGGCTTGGGGATCGACGAGAATTTCTTCGCCTGGTTGCAGCAAGGGAGTCATGGAGTAACCGCTCACACGAAAGCGCGAACGACGCCGCAAAATCCACAAGAACAACTCCCAATAACTGCAACGGGGGAGCGTTTCGCCTACAGACACCAAGAGCGCATTGTTAGCTGGCTTTGTACCAGACAACGTCGTTGCGTTCTTTGGTAGTCCAGAAGATATCATGGATTTCTTTAACGTAATCCATGAGCTGGTTGGCGCTATCCAAGTCAATCTTTTGCTTACAAGTGGAGCAGAGCTTGGTCGCTTTCCACACTTTATCGTGTAAGTCTGGATAGCGTTCTAGGTGATGGGGTTTGAAATAGTCAGTCCACAGAATAAGGATTTCCCGCTTGGTAATTTCTGCTTGCTCTTCCTTAATCTGGATGTAGCGAGCCAGGGTGTTGTGATAGCTGGCTAGGGTAGCCTGGTCGTTCCCTTGCGGTGGATCGAGGTTGAGGATTTTGTTGGTTAGCGAAACGACAGCTTCCGCGGCAATGCGTGCAGAAGCAGGATCGTATACGCCACAAGGACCATCGCAGTGGGCGCTAACTTCTGGTGCCGGGAACCGACGCTTGATCTGCGCAATTGCTTGTTTGAGCACGCTCTTTACCTCCCAAATATTTACTGAAAAGTACCTTTTCTTAAAGACCACCAGTCGAGGGCTGGCGGATCGTTACCTACAGGTTCGATGTAGCTTCTCGTACTTCCATCAACTTAACAGATAAGTTGTTTTTGCACTAGGCAGCTCGGACCAAGTCTTTTCCCCCGGGGGGGGGGATTGGCACCGTATAAAGTGCGGGAAGTACGGTTTTCCCTACCATTGAAATCAATAGGATGTTTTCTGGGAAAACAGAGAAGTAGCTGTCACTGGCAGGCGATCGCATTTTCAGCAAATCGCCATTTAGCTTCATACTACTTTACGGCATATTTTAGATCGAAATTTAAGCTCTATCCAAGGATTTTGCCGGAAATTCTCTACTGCCGTAGGTGGGAGTAGCGATCGCTTCCTGAGAATCCTATGTATTTTTGGTTTCGCGGCTATGCAGGTACCCCCTCAAAGAACGCAACGCAAACAAGCATGCCCCATTTGGCTCCAAACCGCCAATCTGCCGGTTGGCGAAACCGGTTTGCCATTTCTGCCCCAACCAGAATGCGTTATTCTGGGAGATGGTAGCCTAACGCTTGCTATCCATCCCCATGGTTGGATCTGGGCTATACTTACCCGATCTCCTTTGTATTCCTATGCAACCAGAGCGCCTTCAGGAGCAATTAGAGCAGCTCAAGCAAAAACAGCAACTGATTCTCGATCGGATTGACGATGCGATCGCCCTGTTTGACAGTAGCGATCGCTTAATTTCCTACAACCGCAAACTCTGCGAAATTTGGGGGCTATCCGCCGAATACTTGCAACAACAGCCTTACTTCCAAGAACTTTGCACGGAAATGGCAACGCAAGGCTCCTCTTCCACCGCCACGTGTCAGTTATTGCAACAAATTTGGCAGCAAAGCCGTAGCCAACCGGTTTCCATGGACTTAGAACCCACCCCAGGAAAATACATAGAAGTCCATACCAGCCAAATCGAACCAACAGGAATTCTGTTCGTCTTTCGCGATGTCACCGAGTATCGGCAATCTCAAAACAGCCTCAATGCCGAAGTCAAACGCCTGCGATTTCTGTTGGGATTGATGGAACGCTTGCAAACCCCCATTGAAGAATTGCGGGAAGTAGCACAGTTTGCCCTCAACTACCTAGTAGAAGCCATGGGAGCTTCCTTTGGGGATGTAAAAGTCATTGTAGGGGAAGGAAAACATCGCAAAGCCACCTCCCTTTCTAATCGGGTATCCGGAGAATTTATTGCCTACTATGGAGAACCCGCTGTTGCCGAAATGGAAGCAGCACTTCAGGAAGGCATTCCCTACGGAGAGGGCTTGCTTTGGCAAGTGGTTGAGAGGGGACAACCTTTATTTGTAGAAAATTACTACCAACACCCACAAGCGGTAAAAAGCTTCCGCCATGCGGGCATTGGGCAGTTGGGGATTTTTCCCATTCCCGACGCCAAAGGGGAAATTATCGGGGTTTTGACCCTAGAATCGCGCAATCTGAAAAAACTCCAACAGGCCCCACAACAAGATATGCTCGCGGCCGCCTGCCGCACATTAGGCAGTGCCATTGAAAGGGCGCAGTCACAAGAAAAACTACGCCGTATCAACCAAGAGTTAGAACGGGCTTCGCAAATGAAGTCGGAGTTTCTCGCTTCCATGTCCCACGAGCTGCGGACGCCACTTAATAGCATCCTTGGTTTTTCCCAGCTTTTAGAAAGTCAAAAATCCGGACCTTTAAATGAGAAACAGCACCACCAAATTCAAGCGATCGCCAAAAGTGGCAACCACTTACTGGAGCTACTCAACGATATTTTAGACTTATCCAAAGTTGAGTCTGGAAAAATGGGTTTGGAGCTAACTTCGGTCCATCTGGCCGAACTATGCGAGCAGTGCGTCACCACCATCCAACCCCGTGCCGAAATTAAAAACCTACAACTATCCCAGAATATCGACCCCACTCTACCTGTTGTCCGTTTGGACCCGCGGCGCATCCGCCAAATTTTAATCAATTTACTCTCCAATGCAGTCAAATTCACCCCAGAAGGGGGTAACATTGAGTTAGCCGCCTACGTAACCAAAGGCAGCCAAATTCACGAAGATTTGCGCCCCGACCAAAGCACGGTCACCCCCGAAAAAGACTATCTCTGTCTACAAGTAAGCGATTCCGGCATAGGCATTCCCGACAGTAAGTGGCACCTGCTGTTTCAGCCCTTCCAACAAGTGGATGCTTCCCTCAGTCGCCGGCACGAAGGAACGGGATTGGGATTGTCCCTAACCCGACGGCTGGCAGAATTGCATGGCGGTACGGTATCCTTTCAATCTCAGGTAGAAGTGGGAAGTACCTTTCGCGTTTGGTTGCCCCTCAATCCCAGCAGTACCTCCGAACAGACTCCCCAGGTGGGGGTAGGTGAAGCCGAAGCCTTAGCTGGGGAAGAAACAGACAAAACCCCTGGAACGAGGAGAAATCGCCGGCAAATTCTGGTCGTAGAAGATCAAACCCTCAACCAAATGTTTATCTGCGAAGTGCTGGAAACCCAGGGATATACAGTGGAAATTGTTGAAGACGGTCAAACTATGGAAGAGACCATCGAAACCCTGGCTACCGATCCCGAACGCGAGTTGCCCGACGCGGTGTTGATGGATATTCAACTTCCCCACATAGATGGGTTGCAGCTAATTCAAAAAATGCGATCGCATCCTCAATGGGGGACCATTCCTATTATTGCCGTTACGGCTTTGGCCATGCCGGGGGATGAAGATCGCTGTTTGGCCGCCGGTGCCAATGCTTACCTAAGCAAACCCCTCACCATCGAAACTCTCCTGGAGACCCTGCAAAACTTAGGACAACCGCCAGAATTCTAGTCAGCACCCCCCGGCTGAAGCACGGGGGCTTCATGCCTCCAGCTTCAGGTAGCTGACCAGCCTAAGCCCTTTGGGGGCTACG